>JAUXIR010000039.1 GCA_030620915.1 Geopsychrobacter sp.
GCGGTTTCTGAGCGACTCCAGCTGTGACCAGTGTTCTTAAGGCGGGCCCTCAATGCGAGGGTCCGCTTCTTTGTTGCCTGCGGTAGGCCGCTAAGGAGGATGAGACGCAGCCCGAATATCGCACATGACGGCGCGGCGGGTTGCGTCTTTGAGGCGGCTGGGTTTTCAGAAAAAGGGGGGGCATGGAGTATCTGTGCGTACTGCGAAAAGCAACGTGCTCAGCGAATCGTAAAGCTCTCGAACTTCCCACTCAGCTGTCGCTTATCAATCAAAATCTGCTCAACCAGACCCCACTCAGGCCCTGACCGACACCAGTCCACGGTGGCTTCAACCGCCCGTTCCTCACCTTCGATCAGCGCCTCAACCCGCCCGTCCGGCAGGTTGCGCACCCAGCCGGTCACGCCATTTTTCAGCGCGGACTGCCGGGTGTAATAGCGGAAGCTGACACCCTGGACCCGGCCGCTAATCAACAGATGTCGACGAATCAGAGCCATCTTTTAGTCTTCTCCCGATATTTCCTTGATCAGTTGCAGAAAATCATCCTCACCCAGGATATTGATCCCGAGTTGTTCGGCCTTGGCCAGTTTGCTCCCGGCACCCGGTCCGGCGATCAGGTAATCGGTCTTCTTGCTCACCGAACCGCTGGCGCGCCCCCCCTGCTGCTCGACCAGTTCTGCCCCTTCGCTACGACTGAAACGTTCAAGCTTGCCGGTAAAGACGAAGCTCTTGCCCGCAAAGCCTGCCCCTTGGGGAACAGCACTCGACTCGGGTTGGACACCCGAGGCTTCCAGCTGGCGCAGGACCTCAATATTGTGTTCGTCGGCAAAAAAAGCCATCAGGCTATCGGCGACCTGCGGGCCGATTTCGTGGGTTTCGATCAGCGTTTCGCGGTTCGCCTGGCGTAGTCCTTCGAGGTTGCCAAAGCGACGACTCAAGATTTTTGCCAGGTGGACCCCGACGTGGCGGATCCCGAGGCCGAAGAGCAATCGCTCAAGGGGGCGTCTGCGGCTGGCATCGATGGCTGTCAGCAGTTTCTCGGCGAGCACATCACCCATCCGTTCGAGGCGGAAGAAATCTTCTTTGTTTAAACGGTAGAGATCCGCCACGCTGTGGACCAGCTCGATTTGCAGCAGTTGCTCGACGAAGCGGTCGCCAAGTCCTTCGATATCCATGGCAGCGCGGGAGGCAAAATGTTTGAGTGATTCCTTGAGGCGCGCCGGGCAAGTCAGTCCCTGACAGCGGGGGACGACTTCGCCAGTTTCGCGGGAGACCGGTGAACCGCATGCCGGGCAGGTCGTCGGCTCGGGAATTGGCTGTTCACTGCCATTGCGTTTTTCGATAACGACCTTGACGATGTCGGGGATGACGTCTCCGGCTCGCTCGACAATGACTCGGTCGCCGATTCTGACGCCGAGGCGTTCAATCTCATCCCAGTTATGTAGGCTGGCACTCGATACGGTGACTCCGCTTACGCTGACCGGGCACAGGTTGGCGACCGGTGTGATCGCCCCGGTCCTCCCGACCTGAAAGCGCACCGATTCAAGCAGGGTCTCTTCCTGGCGTGGCGGAAATTTACAGGCGATTGCCCAACGCGGGGTGCGGCTCTTCTCGCCGAGCTCCTGCTGTAGCGCAAAGCTGTTGACCTTGACCACCATGCCGTCGATTTCAAACGGCAGGCGGTCGCGTTCGGTCATCAATTTTTGGTACTGCTTAAGGACCCCGTCGATATCCCCGGCCAGGGCAACGGTCTCCAGGTTGACGCGCAGGCCCCAGTCGCGCAGCTTGCGCAGCATCTCCAGTTGGCCGGTCGGTGGCTGATCGGCATCGATTTCACCCAGGCCGTAGCAGCTGATCGTTAGCGGGCGGTTGGCCGTGATGCGCGGATCGAGCTGGCGTAAACTGCCGGCGGTCGCATTGCGCGGGTTGGCGAAGGTCTTTTCGCCCTCATCGCGACGCTGTTCGTTCAGCTGCCGGAAGGCTGGGAGCTCCATGTAGACTTCGCCGCGCACTTCGAGCAGTTGAGGGGCCCCGGCCTGTAGTTGCAGCGGGATTGCCCCGATGGTGCGGGCATTGGCGGTGATCGCTTCACCGACCCGACCATCACCGCGGGTCGATGCGTGTTGAAGTTGACCCTTCTGATAGACCAGTTCGACCGCAACGCCATCCAGCTTCATTTCGCAGAGGTATTCGATCGACTCCTCGCTGCCCAAAAAACGCTTGAGCCGCGCATCGAACTCGCGCAGGTCATCGGCATTGAAGGCATTCTCCAGTGACAGCATCGGACGGCTGTGGGCGATTTGACTAAAACCCGGCTCGGGACTGCTGCCGACCCGTTGAGAGGGGGAGCTCGGATTCACCAGTTCGGGGAGGTCTTTTTCGATTTCGAGTAGCCGGCGCAGCAGCTGGTCGTACTCGGCATCGCTGATCTGCGGGGCATTGAGGCTATGGTAGAGGTGATTGTGATGATGCAGTTGGCGACAGAGTTCAGTGTGTTTGGCGCGCATTTTTTCTGGGATTGTCATGGAGAGTCCTGCCGGGAAAGCGGTTGATCTTGAGGCTTTGGTCTGTCTTCAGGCAGCTTATACCATGGACCCTGCGTGTACGGCAATTCCCGGTTGCTCCCCCTGTTAGTCAAGCGCCGGTCGACAGCCTCCTGCAACTGATATAGTATGCGCGACGATTCTTTCGTGCGGTTGAATTTGTATAGCTTGGAGTGATTGATGGCTGAAGAAAATCTTTGGCGACTGGCCGTGTTGTTTGTCCTGTTGTTCTTGTCCGGTTTCTTTTCCGGTTCGGAAACGGCACTGCTGGCTCTGGACCGGTTGCGGGTCAAGTTTCTCCAGCAAAAAGGGCGACCCGGGGCCGCTCAGTTGGCGCAACTGCTGGAGAGACCCGATCGACTGCTGGGTGGAATTCTGGTTGGTAACAACCTGGTGAATATTGCGGCTACGGTTGTCGCGACCGGCTTTTTCGTCAGCCTGTATGGTGAGCGTGGCGAACTGCTGACCATCCTGGTCCTGACGCCGGTGATCTTGATTCTCGCTGAGGTCTGTCCAAAGACCTTCGCTGCCCAGTTCCCGGAAAAAACCTCATTTTTTGTTTTACGGCCGATCTTGTTGGTTATTTGGATCCTGTCCCCGGTTATCTACGTTGTTACCGGCATTTCCGGTTTGCTGACCGGTTTTTTCCATCGGGGCGAAAAGGAGAACGACTCTCTTTCCGAAGATGAGATCCGTGCGATTATCGAAGCAGGTGAAGAGAGTGGGGTGGTTGCGGCTGAGCAGCGTCGGATGCTGCATGGTGTTTTCGACCTGTCTGAAACGCGGGTGCGTGATGTCATGCTGCCGCGCACTGAGATTGTTGGCATCGAAGCCGGTAGCAGCTTTGCGGTCGTCCTTGATATTTTGCGCTCGGCCCGGCATTCGCGTTTCCCGGTTTACAGTGAAAGCCTCGACAGTATTGTCGGTGTGATTCATTCAAAAGATATCCTTGGCTGTATCGGCAAGGAGGATGTTTTTTCGTTGAAGGCCCTCTGTCGTAAGCCGCATTTCGTGCCGGAATCGAACCGGATTGCCTTGCTCTTGCAGAGTTTTCGTAAGCGTAAGGAGCATCTGGCCATCGTAGTCGATGAGTATGGTGGCGTCGAAGGGCTGGTGACGCTGGAGGATGTGGTTGAGGAGATCGTTGGCGAGATTCATGATGAGCACGATATTGAAGAGGCCGATTTCAGACCGCTCGGGCCGAAGCGTTTCCTGGTCGATGGTGCCGTTTCGCTCCGGGTTTTGAATCGGCGCTTTGAACTGGAACTCCCCGAGGAGCAGGTAACCACCCTGGCCGGGCTTTTAATGCAGAAAATGGGTAAGATTCCGGTTGAAGGCGATTTCTGTGAGATAGACGCTATCCGTTTCGGAATCCGTCAGATGGATGGGCGTCGAATCGAGGTAGTCGAGATGCGTTTGCCCTGATTTTTTTTATTGTTTGTCCGCTGGATTTATTCCCGCCGGCTATCTTGGAAAATACTTAAAGTTCTCGCCCCCTTCGAGCTTCGAAGGGGGTTTTTTGTGCTTTTGGTCCCATTCCCCACCGCAATAAACCCCGCGAAAAACCGCTAATTTTCTTGACACTGGACCAGACCGTGGGTATATTTTTCTCAATTGGTGTCTAATGGTGTCAAATGGTGTCAGGGAGTGTGATGTTTTACGGTGAATTCAACAATGCTGTCGATTTGAAAGGGCGCGCGAGCATTCCGGCCGTCTTTCGCGAATCGATGTTGAATTCGACGGGGGATCGATCCCTGTTTGTCACCAAGTCTGATCGCGGGCTGACGGCCTATCCTGCCTCGGCTTGGCAGGAAATCTTTGCAAAGGTCAAAGCGCTGCCACCCGGGCCTGTGCGCGAAGCGAATCTGAGAACGAAAATCGCTCCGGCGAAAGAGTGCCATTTCGATCGTCAGGGACGGATTCAGATCCCGCAGTCTTTGCGTGAGTATGCCGGTCTGGAAAAAGATATTGTGGTGGTTGGCATCATCGATAAGATCGAAATCTGGAATCTTCAACGTCATCTGGAAGCGACTGCTGAGTCGGAGTCCTTACTCAGTGAGAATAAGCTGACTCAAGCTGAGCTTGGTTTCTAGTCAGTGTCGATGCTCTTTGAACATCAGTCGGTTATGCCGCGCGAGGTTCTCGACCTGCTGCAGCCGGCAGCCGGTGGAATCTACCTCGACGGGACACTTGGGGGCGCTGGTCACTCGCGACTGATCCTGGAGAGGGCACCGGAGGCTCGCTTGATCGGCATTGATCGTGATTCCTCGGCGCTTGCCAAGGCCGCCGAGGTTCTTTCTCCCTGGCAGGGCCGGTTCAGTCTGCATCACCGGACCTTCGATCAGGCCGCCGAGGTTTTGGCCGAGTTGAGGATTGACGGCCTGGATGGCATGTTGCTCGATCTCGGGGTCTCTTCGCATCAACTCGATACGGCTGAGCGTGGTTTCTCTTTTCGTTTCGATGCGCCCCTCGACATGCGGATGGATTGCAGCAGCGGGCAGACCGCGAGCGATCTGGTGAACGAACTGCCCGAGGATGAGCTTGTCCGGATCTTTTTCCAGTATGGCGAAGAGCGCTATTCAAGACGCATTGTGCGCGCCATCTTGAAGCGTCGTGAGTCAGCGCCTTTTAAACGGACCGGAGAGTTGGCTGAGTTGATTCGCAACACGATTCCGAGCGGCGGTAAGCCGTCGCGAATCGATCCGGCCACCAGGGTCTTTCAGGCGTTACGGATTGCGGTCAATCAGGAGCTGGAGCAGGTCGAACAGGGCGTTAGGCGTGGAATCAAGCTACTCAAGCCCGGTGGACGTCTGGTGGTGATCAGCTTTCACTCGTTGGAAGATCGGATCGTGAAACATATGTTTCGTGAGCAGGCCAGGGGTTGCATCTGTCCGCCACGACTACCAGTTTGCCGCTGCGAAAACAAACCTGCCGTTGAAATTTTAACCCGGAGGGGCTTGAAACCGCAGGCCGATGAAATTGATATGAATCCCCGCTCCCGTAGCGCTGTGTTGCGGGCCGTCAGTCGCCTGGATTGATGGCGGGAGGTTGAAGAACTAAAGGAGGTGGCGATGTCTGAAGCCGTACAGCGTACAGTTATAAAAATTAACGGCTTTGTGATGCATCGTCCGCGTTTGACCCCGGTCTTTATTGCCATCGTTCTGGTGGCGGTCCTTTCATTAGTGTTTGTCTGGTCGCGCTTACAGGCGATCAATCTTGAATACGATATCTCTCGCATTGAAAGCCTGATCCGTTCTGATAACGAAGAGGTCAAGGGGCTTAAACTCGAAGCTGCACACCTGGGCAGTCATCAGCGGATAGAGCGCTTGGCACGACAAGAACTGGGTTTGCGTCTGCCGGCCCCCGGCCAGATTATTCGGGTGGATTGATATGGCGCCGGCTGAACGGAGCATGCAGTTACGCATCCGGATGATCGGCGCAATATTTGTGGCGGTTTTTTTTGTGATTGCTGCTCGGGCCGGTTATCTGCAACTGGTGATGGCCGAAGATCTGAGCGCACGTGGCAATCAGCAGCATCAGCGGGTTATCAAGCTGACTCCTCAGCGTGGCGCCATCTATGATCGCAATGGCGAAGCCCTGGCCTTAAGTCTTGAGGTCAGGTCGCTCTACGCTAACCCGGATGAAATTGAGGATGTGAACAGGGTCGCCAAACAGCTGGCCAGGCTGCTGGATATTTCAGAAAAACGGCTACGCACAAAATTGAGCAGGAAGAAAAAGTTTATCTGGATCGAAAGGCGACTTTCGCCCGAAATTGCAGGGCAGATCGATAATCTCAGGGTACCGGGATTGCACTTTGTGCGTGAGCATAAACGCTATTACCCACGGGGCCAGGTTGCTTCACAGGTGATCGGATTTACCGGTCTTGACCCTAAGGGCCTTGAGGGGATCGAGCTGCTTTATGATGCCGACCTGCAGGGGGAGGCGGGGCTGCTGATATCTGAGCGCGATGCGCGTGGCCGAGGCTTGGCAACGGCTGAGCAGGATATTCGTGGCGGTCTGCCGGGCGGCAGCCTATATCTGACGATCGATCGAACCCTGCAGTATATCGCAGAAAAGGAATTGGCCCGCCAGGTTAAAGCCAGCAATGCCGTCGGTGGAACGGTCGTGATGATAGAGCCGGCCAGCGGGCGAGTGCTGGCGATGGCGAGTCAGCCATCTTATAACCCCAATGCGATTAACCGTTATCGGCCTGGGGATTGGCGAAATCGGACCGTGAGTGATGCCTTTGAGCCGGGTTCGATCTTTAAGCCCCTGTTATTGGCGGGGGTCCTGGAAGAAGGGTTGCTCAGCCCGAGCAGTCAGATTGATTGTGAAAATGGTCGTTTCGAGGTCGGAGGCAAGGTCATTCGTGACCACAAAGGCTATGGCCGCCTGAATTTGGCTGAGATGCTGAAATACAGTTCGAATATCGGTTTCGCAAAATTAGGCAAGAAATTGGAGCGTGAGCGTTTTTATAGCTACCTGCGCGATTTCGGTTTTGGTCAGAAGACCGGGGTTGACCTGCCGGGCGAAGAGAATGGTTTGCTCCGCAGTCCGAATCGTTGGTTCGAGATCGATCTGGCGGCGATCTCCTTTGGCCAGGGGGTTAGTGTCACGTCTTTGCAGATGGTTGCCGCCATGGGGAGCATTGCCAATGGCGGCATGTTGATGGAGCCTTATCTGGTCGAGCGAATCGTTGATGGCCAGGGTGATCAGGTTTATCGTCGTCAACCGCATGCCGTGCGCCGGGTTGTCTCCGAAGATACGGCAAGGCGGGTCAGAAAGATGATGGTCGGGGTCACTGAAGCTGGAGGGACTGGGACCAAGGGCGCGGTGATCGGTTATAAGATTGCGGGCAAGACCGGCACTGCGCAGAAGGTTGATCCGGTGACTGGTGGTTATTCGGTTGATAAAACCGTCTCGTCTTTCATCGGCATGGCACCGGCAGAAAACCCGGCAATCTTGATGCTGGTGACGATCGACGAACCGCAGACTCAGGCCTATGGAGGTCTGGTCGCGGCACCGGTTTTTAGTCGCATTGCCGCTGATTCTCTACGCTATCTCGACATTCCCCCGACTGAAATGGTCGCGAGACAGAAATTGCCGGAGCAGCGCTTAAAAACAAAACCGGTTAGAGTCAAGACCAGGCCGGCCTCGCTGGCCTCTGCCGACGAGACCAACAAGATGCCTGATTTCGGCGGCATGAGTTACCGCCAGGTCTTGGAAGCGATGAGTCGTAGCGGATTGAATATCAAGCTGACGGGAAGTGGTAAGGTGGTCGAACAGTCGCCGCGAGCGGGTGATGTTATCCGCTACGGAGCAAAAATCTGGGTGCGTTTTGGTGCCTGATATGGGGGCTTCTGTGGAAAAGAGTTTCCAACTTAAAGAATTGATCGCCGCGCTCCCCGGGCTACTGGTGACCGGAGGGTCCGCCGCTATTCGAGGACTGGCTTGTGATTCACGCAAGCTTGTGCCGGGTGATCTTTTCTTCGCTTTACCGGGAGTCAACTGTGACGGAGAGGATTATATTCCCGCTGCGTTGTCCGCCGGAGCCTCAGCGCTTGTCTTGAATCGTATTCCGCAGAAGGACTACGGTATTCCTGTTGTGGTGGCCGAGAATGTACGATTGGCCATGGCCAGGATTGCCCAGCGTTTTTATGGTGACCCCAGCGCAGACCTGCTGGTCTTCGGGGTGACGGGGACCAACGGCAAGACCACGACGACCTATCTGCTTGAGTCAATCCTGCAGGCTGCCGGGTATAAGCCCGCGATCCTCGGAACGGTCGATTACCGTTTTGGCGGCAAGAAGATCCCCGCAACCCATACGACTCCGGAATCGATTGAATTGTTACAGATGGTGTCTGAGTTTCGTACCGCGGGTGCCGATGCTCTGGTGCTTGAGGTCTCATCCCATGCCCTGGAACAATACCGCGTCGATGGCATCGAGTTTGATGTCGCAATCTTCACCAATTTGACTCCTGAGCATCTCGATTATCATGGCGATATGGACTCCTACTTTGCCAGTAAGGCCAGGCTGTTTGATCTCGTCTCTTCGCGAGCGGCGGTCATCAACCTGGATGACAGCTATGGCGTCTGGCTCAAAGAGCAACATCCCGATGCGCTCGGGTTTTCACGGACCCAGAAGGCTGACATTGGAGTGTTGGAACTGGCTTCGAATGCTGCCGGACAGCAGGGCTTTCTCAGCATCGAAGGCGAGGCCATGGAGCTGAAATCCGCGCTGGTCGGAGACTTCAATGTGAGTAACATTCTGGCGGCCGTCGCTGCGGCGCAGTCCGCCGGAATTGCGCTTGAAAGCATAGCTCGAGGGATAACCGATGCGCCTCAGGTTCCGGGGCGCCTTGAGCGGGTTGAAAATGATCAAGACGTGTTGGCACTGGTCGATTATGCACATACCAGCGACGCGTTAAGTCAGGTGCTGACAGCCCTGGTGGGAATTCCTGCCAAGCGTCGGATCACCCTTGTCGGGTGCGGGGGGGATCGTGACCCGAAGAAGCGGCCTCTGATGGCGGCAACGGCGGTCAGGGCC
>JAUXIR010000156.1 GCA_030620915.1 Geopsychrobacter sp.
GGAAACGTGAGATCAAGCTGCGACTCAAACCCGCAGCACAGACCCTCGGCGTCACCGAGGCCGATCTGGGGCGCCAGGTGCGGGCCGCTTTCTTCGGCGCCGAGGCCCTGCGTCTGCAACGTGGGCGTAACGAAATCAAGGTCATGGTGCGCTACCCGGAAGAAAATCGGCGTGCCCTGGCCGACCTCGAGAATCTGCGGATCCGTACCCCTGCAGGGGCGGAGGTCCCCTTAAATGTGGCGGCCAGTATCAGCCAGGGCTTCGGCTTCTCCCAGATCAACCGCACCGACCGTAAGCGGGTGATCAATGTCACCGCCAGCGTCGATAGTCGCGAGAACAACGCACAGGATATTCTTAAGGAGCTTAAGGCCGAGGTGTTACCCCAACTGATCGCTGATTATCCGGGCCTGAGTTTCGACCTGGAAGGGGAAGAGAAGGAGCGCGCCGAATCGATGGGCAGTATGCTCGACGGCTTTAAACTGGCACTGCTGATAATCTTCGCCCTACTGGCGATCCCCTTCCGCAGCTACAGCCAACCATTGTTGATCATGGCCGCTATCCCCTTCGGCATGGTCGGCGCGGTTATCGGCCATATCATCATGGGCTTCGATTTGAGCCTGCTGAGCCTGTTCGGCCTGGTTGCATTATCAGGGGTCGTCGTCAACGACTCACTGCTGCTGATCGACCGCGCCAACCAGAACCGCCGGGCAGGGATGGAATTACGTGAGAGCCTGATTGCGGCCGGCACCAGACGCTTCCGCCCGATCATCCTGACTTCGCTGACGACCTTCTGCGGGCTGATGCCGATCATGCTGGAAACCAGCGTCCAGGCGCAGTTTCTGATCCCGATGGCGATCAGTCTGGCCTTCGGCATCCTCTTCGCCACCGGAATCACCCTGTTGCTGATCCCCTGCCTCTACATGATCCTGGAGGATATTCGCCGCGGAATTGGTCTGCGCGACCATCACGCGGAGCCCAACAATTAAACGGTCTGCGGCAGCGCAGACGCTTAAAAGCCGCTCTCCTTAATCAGAGAGCGGCTTTTCGTTTATTCAGGTCCTTAAGTAAACCATTATGTCTAGCTTGCATTACCCGACAAGATCATTTAAAAATCGCAGTTTCCAACCACATTCAATCCATGGTGACAAAGAAATGACCCAGCAGAAACTCTATCGGCGGATAAAGAAGCAGGTCGGGCAAGCCATCGGTGATTTCTCCCTGATTGAAGAGGGCGACCGTATCGCCGTTGGAGTCTCGGGTGGCAAGGACTCATACGCGCTCTTGCATCTCCTTGAAGAGCTGCGTAAGAAAGCTCCGATCCGCTTTGAATTGATCGCGGTCAATGTCGATGCCGGCTTCCCGGGCTACCGCCAGGAGATTGTCGAAGAACACCTGAAGGCGAACGGCTTTGCCTATCACATGGAATCGACGCGCAGCTACGACATCATCGAGACGAAACGCCGGCCGGGATCTTCCTACTGCGCCTTCTGCGCCCGCCTGCGCCGTGGGGTTCTCTACCGCCTTGCCAGCGAACTCGCCTGCAACAAGATCGCATTGGGTCACCATCTTGACGATTTCATCGAAACCTTGCTGCTCAATCAGTTTTATGCCGGGACTCTGTCAGCGATGACTCCAAAATTGCTGTCCGATAACGGCACGCATACTGTGATCAGGCCACTGGTATACGTCGAAGAATCTGATATCATTCGATACAGCAGTTTCAACAAATACCCGATCATCTGCTGTGCCTGTCCGGTTTGCGCAACCGTCGACCAGAAACGTCAGAAGATGAAAAAGTTGGTCCACACCCTGGCAACAGACATCCCGGGAATCCGGCGCAGCATGATTGCGGCACTGAGTAACATTCATTCGCGCCATTTGCTCAACAGGAAATCCCAATTTGACCAAACGGAATTCACACAATAAGGGGTGCAACTGCGAACTGAACCGCGACATCGACCTGGCCGGCTCTGTTCAGCAGCTGCTTTTTCCGCGCAGTTCCCCGGTCTGCAACTGGTGCTGCATCGGGGTGAAAAACCGCATGGCGCAAGAGCTGGGCGGCGATTACTTCGATTTCATCGAAATGCACGATGGCTGCCAGACCCTCTACCTCGGCGATGTCACCGGTCACGGCCTGCATGCCTCGCTCATCATGTCGTTGATCTACGGATTCATCCATCACGCCTCACTCGACAAATGCGACCCCCTTGCCGTTGTGACCGGGATCAATCGTTTTCTACGCAGTTTCGCCGCCCGCAGCCAGAGGTTTGATCATCTCTTCTCGACGACACTCTTCTTCGCAATCATTGACCCCAAAAGCCTGAAGATGCACTATATTAACTGCGGTCATATCAATCCGTTGATTTGCCGTGATAAAGAGTTGATCCGCCTGGAAGCCACTGGCCCTCCCCTTGGGTTTTTCGAGGCCCCCGACTTCGAGCTAGGGACTTTCGCGTTTCGTGTGGGTGATCGCCTGCTCCTCTATACCGATGGCCTCAGCGAAGCAGTCAATGCCAAAGGCGAACAATACGGGAGTAACAGGATCGAATCGGCCCTGCTCGAAATTGACGGCGATCACATCGATTTTCTCGACGCCATCTACCAGCGGGGTATTGATTTTGGTTGTACACAACCCCCGATTGATGACTGTACGGCGATCGTTCTCGATTTTCACAACCCACTGCCTGGAGCCATGAACTGACCTATGCTTGGCATAACCTCTCGTTCCCCATTAGTAAAAAATGTTCATCTCTGCATTGACAATAATCCCCTCTGCGAACTCCTTAAGGCGTTGTTGTTTGAATGGGGCTATCGCTTGACAGACAACCCCGAAGATGACCCCTTACTCCTCATCAGTGAGGGGCTGGAACAGCCCGCCGGTTTCAACCACACTCTGACTTTCAGCTCATCCCACTATCAGGACCGTCATCGTCTCGAGGTACCACTGACGATCGAGACCCTCTACCTGGCTATTGAGAACCACTTTCACCGCAGCCCGCGCAACCACATCCGTATCTGTGTCGACTGGCCGATTCGGGTCAGGGTCCGTGGCCAGCAATTCGACACCCATGCGGTTACGATAGCCGATCGCGGCATCCGCTTTATCTCCCCCTTTGAACTTGCGCACTCAGAAGAGATGGAGATCTACATTGAACGTGAAGATGAGAGCTATGATCTGCACGCCAAGGCGGTCTATTCGATAGTCGGGAGAGAGATTGGGAGAGGGGATAAGATTGAGGTGGGGGCGGTTTGCACCCCACAATCAAAAGAGGTTCGTGACAGCATCCGCAACCGGATAATCGGATGCTACCTCAAGCGGGTCCGGCCGGTCCTCGGCAGCAACCTGTTCGCAGAAGCACTACGTCAACTTAATCTGACCCGGATGTCGGAGACGATAGCAACCTCCGATTACAGAGATTAAAGACAGGGGACACAGGGGATACAACCGGCAAGAAAAAGTAGTCCCAACGACAGAATAAAAATTTTCATGTTTCATTTCTCCTTATTGCGAAATTTTTTAAATATCCCACGCGATGGCTCCGGCTGCCCTCGCCTTAAATTGATCAGCCGCAGTTCACGTAGCGCCTCAGTGCAGCTCGGATTTGCCTGAACCGCCATTTCGAAAGATTTTTCAGATTGCCTCTCTTTGTTCAGGGCCTGATAAACATACCCCAGGAAGAGGTGAGTCTCCTCAAACCCGGGATTCAGTTCACGTGAGGCCAGCAGAATTTCAAGGGCCTGGTTCTGAAAACCAACATTCTCAGGTGAGGATTTAAAGACGGCCCAGGCGTAACTGGTCAGATATTCTGGCTCTTCCGGACTCAATTCAATCGATATCTTCAACTTGGTTACCGCATCTCGAAACTGTCTTATCTTGAGCAACGAGCGTCCTTGCTGAAAAGCAGTTTCGGCTTCGATCACCTGGTTGACATCAATTTTCGCTTTTGGTCCGTTCTCCAATTCATCCCGATATCCAGTACGTGTAGTCGGATTGCTGAGCACGGTATAGGCCTGGGTGACATGGCCGAAAATTTCGTTAACCTTATTCTCCATATCGTTTGACAACCCCCGTCCCAGATAGCGATCGGGGTGATACTGCTTGGCCAGCTTATAATAGGCGCGACGTACGGTTGTACTATCGGACTTATGGCCAATATCGAGTGCAGCAAAATAATCCGCAGGCATAATCCGCTTGTAATCTTCCAAAATCTGCTTGCGCAACTCACTGTCGATCGGACGATCAGCCTTACGCCGGGCCCGCGCATCATCATCAAGCCTGCTGGCAGTGGTCTGAGGTATCACCATGCCGGCAATCAGCAGCGCGGCCATGACCTGTTGGACCTCACGCTTTGAAAGGGGGTGCCGCGCCAGAATTGATTCGAGGGTCAAATCACCCAGACATTCAGAAAAAATCTCTTCACCACGGCGTGAGAGTCCCATCTCCTGGAACAGATAGATCGGGTTTTCAGCCTGTTTGGGATAGTCAGTCAAATAAGTTCGTAGATACTCCTCAACCCGTTCCTTGTCCCAGTAACATTTAATGCCTTCAAGGATCAATGCCGCCGGCGAAAGTTCGATATTGGTGACATTTTTCTTGAAGTCCTCCTGTGGCACGAAACGAAACAGACCCTCAGACCAGGCAAAAACATTGAGTAATTTTTCGGTAACCTGCCGCTTAAGGGCATCATGCATATCCTGTGGCGTCAGCAGACCCATCTCGATCAGCACTGTTCCCTGTAACCGACCGGAAGACTTACTATTTTCGATAGACTGATCGCAATCGACCTGAGTGATCACGTCATCCTTCACCAGCATCCGGCCCAGGCATTCACCCAGGATATTGGAACGGGCGAAGATCGGATAGCCCTTTTTGATGTAGATGATCTTCTTGGCCGATTTCTTGTGGATATGCAACAATCCAGTCAGTTTTTGCTGGTAGAGCCGATGTAGAAGTTGAGGAAATTCTGTCGTGCTCAGGCTCCCCGAGAACGGATTGCTCTCAGCGGTTGCAGGGATATCGTTCTTCTTTGCAGCAGGGTCGGGGGAAGGTGCAGGAGCGTCTTTGATCTGCTCCGTCCGATCTTCAGGTTGAGCAACTGCAGATTCCGAAGCGGCTCCGATTTGCGCCTCAACCACCTCAAATAAATCTGTCACCGTAAAGGGTTTCAGCAAGAAGGCACTGGCTCCATATTCCTTCAGCGCCGCTTCCATCTGTTGCGCTGTTTTAAACA
>JAUXIR010000369.1 GCA_030620915.1 Geopsychrobacter sp.
CTCAAGCATCTGCTCAATGCCGTAGGCGAAGAGGAATTACGCAGTCGCATCAGACAACGCCGAGAGCATAAACAGCCTACGACCTTTAATGATGCGTTTCCCAAGGCCTTGGTGCCTGCTGAACGCAGCCGGCGGATTTCGCTGGATATTTTCGCCGGAGAACTCCCTGCACTGAAGCTGGCTGGGATTGCCGCGCTGGCAGCCGAGCATGACAGTCGCTGGCTGCTGGTGACTCCCGATCAGAATATCGAGCTGTTGCTCGAGGGATCAACCGCGGCGCTGGAGCAGGCTCTGACCCGGGCCGGTTTTGAATTGTCGGTCGATGGTAGTGCGTTACGCATCTGTCCGGGTAATCATGAATGCCGTATGGGGCTCTGTGCGACACGAGATCTGGCCCTGCGTCTTCAGGATGAATTTGGTTCGCTGATCAGCAAGCGCTCGTTGGCCATCTCGGGTTGTCGAAACTCTTGTGCCCAGCCGCAACTGGCGGAGTTTGGCATACTCGCAAGCAAGTTGAAGCGCGAAGGGGAGCGGCGGATCCCGCTGTTCGATCTCTATCGTAATCGCGGTGAAGGATTGGGGCAGATAGTGGCGTCCGAATTGAGAGAAGAAGAGCTTTTTGCACGACTGCGGAGTTTACTGCAGGGCTAAAATTGAGCAGGCATAGCCGAATTTTGGGGCTCAGGAAGCAGAAGGGTATTATCTGCTTCCTGAGCCCCTTTCTTTTTAGGCGTTATGGCAGAACCGTTGCCAGGGCGGCGCCGGTCACATCACGCTTTGTGCGCTCCAGCTCTTTGGGATCAACTTCGACAAATTTCTCGTCGGGGGTGACCTTGAAGATCGGCTGTCCCTTGGCAACGATGGTGCCATCACCACCTTCGATTACAATCTTATCGATAGTGCCGGCGAAGGGTGCCGGAATCTTGTTGAACATCTTCATGACTTCCAGGATGAAGAGCGGTTGCCCTTTTTCAAAGTGCATCCCTTCGGTCGCGAAAGGCGGCAGTCCCGGGGCCTCCTGACCGTAATACATGCCACCACCAGGAGTGACAATCTCGTCGGCCTTGGTTGCCGGTGGTGGAACCAGCACCTTCTTCATCGCTGCCTGCAATTCTGGGTCATGCAGATATTCAGGGATGGTTACTTCAAGGTCATCTTCAACCTTAAAGGCGTAGAAATCGGTCGCTTCGGCGATGGAGAAGAGGATGCCGAGCAGTTCATTGCCGACTTCGAAGCCAAGGTGTGAAGCACGCACCTGATCCCAGGTCTTTTGGTCGAGACCGCCCTGTGGCTTTTCGTTGGCGAGCATGGCCGCCAGCTTGATGTAGTCCTCTTTGTCGAGACCGAGCTTGTCACGCAGGTCGGCGTAAAACTGCAACGCGGTAGAGAGCAGCTTATAGTCATGGTTCCAGATCACCTCGGCAGCTGGCGCAGCTTCACGCGGCATCATGTTGAGGTATTCGTAGGTTTCGCCAATGATAATCAATGGGTTGCGTAGCCAGGTGATTTTACCGTTTTCGAGCTTGAAGTTGTTTTTATTCAAACTCAGCCAGCCGGAGAGAAGATGTGGATCCTTGAGCAGAATCTCCATCGGACGGGTCAGCAGGGTTCCTTTGCGATCCAACGCTTCAGCGATCGCTTTTTTCACTTCAGGGTCGCCAGCGTAGGTTGATGCGTAGTGTTTCTTCATGGCGAAGAAAGCAAAGACCTCATCAAGCTTGCTCGCTTCTTCCTTGAGGCGTCCAACCTGGGTCAGGTAGGGGACAACAAAGCGGGTGGTCGGTTTGGCCATGACGTTGTTGCCGATAAACCAGTTGACCAGACCGTAATGGAACTCGAGGTTCGTGGCCAGGTTGGTGCCACGCAGGACAGTATTGCTCAGTACTTTAGACAGGTGCTCGTAGCTGCTGAGCCGGTCCGCACCCTGAGTCAGCAGCAGGGCGATGTTTGAATCGTATGCACCTGCCACGTTGTATTTCATGAACAGACCGGTGTCAGGGTTGGTGAAACAGATCCCTTGATCGTCACGGATTTCGCCGTCGATCGGTTTCGACCAGTAGCGGATAACACCACCAGCGCTCGGTGACAGGGAGCAGTCTGTGGCGTTGAGGCGTGCCTCGGCGGCGGCACCGAAGCGTGGAGTTCTTTCCGGGCGCGGCAGACGCTCTTTATGCAGGGCGAGCAGCGCCATCGCCTCGACCAGGGACTCGACGATGAAGAAGTCGTTCTTGTCTTTGGGGTTGACGAACTTGAGGCTGTAAACCAGTTCCGTAACGCGGTGCTCAACCTGGATCCGGGTGTTGACCTCCATGAAATAATGACGCTCGCCATCGACGATGCACTCGAAGGTCGAAGCCGAATCGAGGCCGACGGCAACGCCGAAACGTTCTGATTCCTCCTCCATCCGTTTGAGGACCTTCAGGTCCGATTCAAGGGCAGCTGTTTGCGGCTTGTTTTTGGCTTTTTTGGCCTTGACGATTTCGAGAGCCAGTGACTCCTGGGTGACCGAAATCTCGAGCAGTTTCTGCTCATGCATCTGGAGTGAACAGTCACGACCACCC
>JAUXIR010000059.1 GCA_030620915.1 Geopsychrobacter sp.
AACGCCAGTTGGATCGATCTGTCGGTATTGGAAGATTGCGTTCGCGAGCAGCTCAACCAGAGCGCCTTCCGCCGTCAGGCGGTGCTCAACCCGCTCAAGGTGACGATCACCAATTATCCGGCCGACAAGGTCGAAGAGCTCGAAGCACCCAACCATCCGCAACAACCGGAACGGGGAAGTCGGCTGCTGCCGTTCTGTAATGAACTCTGGGTTGAGCGTGATGATTTCATGGAAGAGCCGCCGAAGAAGTTCTTCCGTCTCGGCCCCGACCGTGAAGTGCGTTTGCGGAACGCATACATCATTAAGTGTGACGAGATCATCAAGGACGACAGCGGTGAAGTGGTCGAACTGAAATGCTCCGCCGATCTCGATACCCTCGGCAAGAACCCGGTCGGACGCAAGGTCAAGGGGATCATCCACTGGGTTTCGGCGCGCCATGCGGTCAAGCTGCCGGTGCGGATTTACGACCGGTTGTTCAATCAGGAGAATCCCGATAAGGCGGAGAACTATCTGGCGGCCCTCAACCCCGAATCGCTACAGCTCACCGAGGCGCTGGCCGAACCGAGCCTGCTCGCGGCCAAGGGCGGTGAAATCTTCCAGTTCGAGCGGGTTGGTTATTTCAGTGTCGACGCCAAGGATTCGCAGCAGGGCAAGCCGGTCTTTAACCGTGTCGTGACCCTGCGCGACGCCTGGGCGAAACAGAAGAACTAGGCCGAAATTCAAGTGGCCACCACCAAAATTAGGCGCTCTTAGGCGAGGCACCAGGCACGAAGAAAACCTAAAGTCTTTGACCTATTAAGGCGTCTAAGAATTTCTTGATAACCTTAGTGGCTTGAGCGAGCGAAGCGGCAAAAAAATGATTTTCAGGAGTTATGTATGAGTTTGCGCGTCTACAATACAATGAGCGGTAAAAAGGAAGAATTTGAACCGCTGGTTCCCGGCAAGGTCAAGATGTATGTCTGTGGAGTGACGGTTTACGACTACTGTCATATCGGCCATGCGCGTGCCAATATCGTCTTTGATATTATCTACCGCTATCTGCAGTTTTCCGGTTTCGATGTGACCTATGTGCGCAATTACACCGATGTCGACGACAAAATCATCAAGCGCGCCAACGAACGCGGGATCAGCAGCAAGGAGCTCTCCGAAGAGTTTATCCGCGCCTTCGATGAGGATATGGCGACCCTCGGCCTGGCTATCCCGACCCACCAACCGAAGGCGACCGCATATATCCCGCAGATCATCGAAATCTGCCAGAAGCTGATCGATAAGGGCCTCGCCTACGCTGTCGGAGGAGATGTCTACTATCGCGTCGGCAAATTCCCGAACTACCTCAAGCTGTCGAAGCGCAACATGGAAGAGATGCAGGCCGGTGCGCGGGTCACTCCCGGCGAGCTGAAAGAGGATCCGATGGATTTTGCGCTCTGGAAAGGCGTCAAGCCGGACGAGCCGAGCTGGGAATCGCCCTGGGGAGCAGGCCGGCCAGGCTGGCATATCGAATGTTCGGCGATGAGTTCCGCGCTGCTCGGTGATACCTTCGATATTCACGGCGGTGGACGCGATCTGATCTTTCCGCACCATGAAAACGAGATTGCCCAGTCGGAAGGTGTCAGTGGCAAGCCATTCGTCAAATACTGGCTGCACAACGGCTTCGTGAATATCAATCAGGAGAAGATGAGTAAGTCGCTCGGTAACTTCTTCACCATCCGCGATATCCTCAAGCGCTACAATCCTGAGGTGCTGCGTTTCTTCATCCTGAGCGCCCATTATCGCTCACCGATCGATTTTTCAGATCAGAATCTAATCGATGCCGAAGCGGGTTTGAGTCGTTTCTATGAGGCATTGCAGGCCGGTGATGAGGCGATTGAGGGGGCCGAGAAGGGTGTGGCCGCCGAAGATGGGGCGAAATTGGATGAGAAATATCGGGCCGCCATGGATGATGACTTCAACAGTGCGCTGGCCATCGCTCATCTGTTCGAAGCGGTGCGCACCGTTAATCGCCTGATTGCAACCAAGAAATTTCGCAAAAAAGCTGAGTTAGTCGCCACCGTCGCCGATCTTCTACCGCGGATTCGGAGCTTTGGCGGGGTGTTGGGAATTCTGCAAGCCGATCCTGCGACCTGGTTGGATCAGCAAAAAATAGCCGGTTTGGCCGATCTTGGGGTTGAGGTCGGTGAAATAGAGGCGGCGATTGAAGCACGCCTGCAGGCACGTCAGGATAAGGACTATGCCCGTGGTGATGAGATTCGTGACGAACTCGATGCGCGCGGTATTCTACTGCTGGATGGCGCAAAAGGGACAAGCTGGAAGCTTAAATAGTATTTAATCTGGGATAAGGTATGCAATAATCCCCAATCAACTTTTATCTGCCCTGGAGGGCCCGATGATTAAAATACGAATCGCTATGCTGCTGCTTGTCGGGGTGCTGATCGGAGCAGCAATCGCTTGGGCCGCGGAGCAACCTACAGTTGTAACGATGAAGAACAAGCAGGGTGAAGTCTTTTTTCATCATGAGGAACACCTGGTTGCAGTGAATGACTGCACCGATTGTCATCATATGGGGATCGAAGCCGGCGGTTGCCGCGGCTGCCACGGGGTCGATCGAGAGGTCCCGCGCTTGAAACATGCCTTTCACCGCCAGTGCCGCAACTGTCATATCAAGAATGGTGGCCCGACCGAATGTGATACCTGTCATGATGTCAGCAAGAAGACGCGCGCTGCGAAATGATAAAAAAGGTCGCCTCTGCAAGAGGTGGCCTTTTTCATATTCGGCAGGCAAGCTCAGCCAGGCTCGACAGATTTAAATAGATCTACCCCCCGCTCATCTCCCCTCTCCCGGGTCTCCGGTTTGAATTCGCCAGTTGGTTTATAATGACAAAAAGGAGGCCTTGCTGATCCTTCTTGTCTCTTCCTCCTTTGGCTACTGTTGGATATAGAGTCGCGAAGGAGTCGCTTAAGATGGCAAAAAATCTGACTGAAAAAATAATAGCGCAACATCTGGTTGAGGGTCGCATGGTCGCCGGCGAAGAGATCGGCATTCGGATTGATCATACTCTGCTGCAGGATGCCACCGGGACCATGGCGATGCTCGAATTTGAAGCCCTTGGTCTTGAGCGGGTCAAGGTTGAGTTGGCGGCCCAGTATGTCGACCATAATCTGTTGCAGACCGATTTCAAAAATGCCGACGATCACAAGTATCTGCGTACCGCCTGCGCCCATTACGGGATTCACTACTCGGAACCGGGCAACGGTATATCGCATATCGTCCACATGGAACGTTTTGGTCGTCCCGGCCTGACGCTGCTCGGCGCCGATAGCCATACCCCCGGTGCCGCCGGAGTCTCGATGCTGGCGATGGGGGCTGGCGGTATGGATGTCGCCCTGGCGATGGCCGGGTATCCCTATCACTTCCCCTGCCCGAAAGTGCTGGGGGTCAAACTGAGTGGCACCTTGCCCGCCTGGGTCAGCGCCAAGGACCTGATTCTTGAAATGCTCAGACGCTATGATGTCAAGGGCTGTACCGGCAAGGTGGTTGAGTATTATGGCCCGGGGGTCAAGAATCTCTCGGCGACCGACCGCATGACGATCGGCAACATGGGCACCGAACTGGGGGCGACTTCGACGGTTTTCCCCTCCGACGCACAGACGCGTCGATGGCTGCGGGCACAGGGTCGTGAGACCGACTGGCAGGAGCTGCAGGCCGATGCCGGATGCAGCTATGATGAGCACGCGGAGCTGGATCTTACTACTCTCGAACCGCTGATCGCCTGTCCGACCTCACCGGGTAATATCAAACGCATCAGTGAAGTGGCCGGTACCAGGGTCGATCAGGTCATTGTCGGCTCCAGCGTCAACGGCACCTACCGCGACCTGATGATGACCGTGGAGATCGTCAAGGGCAAGCATGCCGCTGCCGAGTTATCCTTTCATGTCAATCCGGGCAGCCGTCAGGTACTGGAGAATGTGGCCGAAAGCAGTGGCGTCATGCCCCTGCTGCTGGCCGGTGCGCGTATCCATCAGTCCGGCTGTCTGGGCTGCATCGGCATGGGACAGGCCCCGGGAACCGATCAGGTCAGCCTGCGCACCTTCCCGCGTAACTTCCCCGGTCGCTCTGGAACCAAGGGAGACCGAGTCTACCTCTGTTCGCCCGAAACCGCAGCCGCTTCGGCCTTAAAGGGTGTGATCACCGACCCGCGCGAGCTAGCCGCCGAGATGGCCTGGCCGCAGGTTATCCAGCCAGACAAGTATATCGTCGATACTTCATCGCTGATTTCCCCCGCTCCAGAGGCCTTCAGGACCGAGGTGGTGCGCGGACCGAATATCAAGCCGTTCCCCAAGTTTGAGAGCCTCCCCAAGACCCTCAAGGCCAGGGTGGTGCTCAAGGTCGAGGATAATATCTCCACCGATGGCATCATGCCGGCAGGGAGCAAGGTGCTGCCGCTGCGTTCCAATATCGAGGCGATCAGCGAGTTCGTTTTCTATCAGCTCGATCCGCAATTTTATCTGCGCTGCAAGGGGTTTGGCCAGTCGGTGGTGATTGGCGGCGACAACTACGGCCCGGGTTCGAGCCGCGAACATGCGGCGCTGGCCCCGCGTTATCTCGGGGTGCGGGCTAAGATCGTCAAGAGTTTCGCGCGTATCCATAAGGCCAATCTGTGTAACTTCGGGATTCTACCGCTGACGTTCAAGGATCCGGCGGACTACGCAGCGGTCAAGGCCGGTGATCCGCTGCTGATCGCCGATGTGCGCCAGCACCTGGAGGCGGGAGATACCGAATTGAGGGTTAAAATCGGCGCGCGTGAAATCATTACCCTGCTGGAGGTTTCCCCACGCCAGCGCCAGCACTTGATTGCCGGCGGCACGCTGAACTATATCCGACTGATACTCAAGGCCGAAAATAAAAAAAACCCGCGCAGATCGGCGCGAGGGCGGCGAGAGCGGCCGAACAGACACGATTCGGCGGCATAGATCGATCACTCCTTCAGATCATCGGGCCTGATTTTATGTGGCTCAGCTCTTCACATTCACCAAAGGTCCAGCAGCGCATCTGGCCTTGCGGGGTACGCACCACCAAGTGCACCGTCTGGCGGATACAACTGGTGACCATGCCGTGTTCGCTGCTGTTGGGATGGGTGATGAATGCGTCCTGTCCTGAATCGGCGACCTGACACAAATGCTCGTATGACTCTTTTTTCATGACGGACTCCTTTCCATTGTTCTATGGTTTCAGTATAAGATATCTACAAAATTGTCGTGCGACAGCCCAGTACCCTGTTTTTCAAAAAATTGGTAAGATTGCGCCGGGATTTGACGTGCCGGCAAGGCGTGAAAGCCTATGGAGTACAGGGTCCCAAGAGGCTGTCGGACTATCCATGAAACGACTTAAAAAGGGTGGAAAATGAAGGGTAAATCGACCGAAATTATCGGCAGTGGTTACGCAGGCGACAGCCGCAAACTGGAGCGCTACAATTCGATCAATCCGCCGATCTATCATGCGTCCACGGTTTTGTTCGAGGATTATGCCGAACTCAAGGCCGTCGGTCAGGGTCAGTACGAGGGTTTTACCTACGGCACCGATGGTAGCCCCACCCAGCACGCCTTCGAAAAAGCGATGACCGAGCTGGAGGGTGGCTACTGGACCCGCGCCTTTCCCTCGGGGCTGTTGGCCATCACCAGCGTCCTGCAGGCCTTTTTAGCGAGCGGCGACCACCTGTTGATCTGCAACAGTTGCTACGGCCCGGTGCGCAGGTTCGCGCGTAACCTGCTGGACAAGTACGGGGTCAAGACCAGTTACTTCCCCGCCAACGTCGGCGCCGACATCGCGGACTATATCACCCCCGAGACCCGTCTTATTCTGCTTGAGTCTCCCGGCTCCAATACCTTTGAAGTGCATGATGTCCCGGCGGTAGTCAAGGTGGCGCACCGGCATGGAATCCTCACTGCCATTGACAACACCTGGGCGACCCCGCTCTTTTTTCAACCCTTCGCGCATGGGGTCGATATTTCGATCCATTCGGTGACCAAATATATTTCGGGTCATTCGGATGTCCTGCTCGGCAGCGCGACGGTCAGCGAGGCCTGCTATGAGCGGTTCCACCGTCTGTGCCGCGCACTGGAGATCTTTGCCCCGCAGGAGGCCTGCTACATGGCGCTGCGCGGGCTCAAAACCCTGAAGGTGAGATTGATGCAGCATCAAGCCTCGGCCCTGGAATTGGCCAGCTGGCTCGAAGGCGAGGCCGCCGTTGAAAGGGTGCTGCACCCCGCTCTGGCCAGTCATCCCGAACATGCCATCTGGCAGCGCGATTTCAGTGGCTCCAGCGGGATTTTCTCCTTCGTCCTCAAGCCGGAGTATGATGAGCAGGCCGTGGCGCGCTTTGTCGATAGTCTGGATCTCTTCGGTATCGGCTACAGTTGGGGTGGGTTCAAGAGTCTGGTCACCGCCGGCAAGTTCGCCCAGTCGGATATCTCCCGCTACCATGATCGCTGGATGATCCGCTTGAATATCGGCTTAGAGGATGTGGCGGATCTGCAGGCGGATGTGCAGCAGGCGTTGGGGAGACTCTCGAGCTGAAGTTTTTTCACCCAGGGAGGCCGTCTTGTTTCCGCTTGAAATAGCCGGAAGCGACGCGTAGGTCGGCAACGTTCGCCAGTCTCTACTCCTGATAGAGGGCGCCGGTGCGCGTGGCGAAGAACGCCTTGAGTGGAATCTCTTCCTGTTTCAGCAAGCCTTGGGACGGCAGTTCGCCGCGCGCCACCAACTCCACCACGGCGCAGACCGAAGCGGCGGTGGTCCAGGCGATGGCTGGCCAGGTCTGCCCCGCGATCTGCTGTGGATAGTAGGCCCGCACAAACTCCTCGCGGAACAGCCTGCCGTTCTGCTGCCCCTCCACCGCGGCGTGCACATAGACGACGTCGTCGTTGACCGGCGGCTTGGCGTGCACCAGGATCTCTCCGGCCCGTTCGCGGTCGTTCTTCATCAGCAGTTCGTTGAAGAAGAAGCGCATCAGCTTGCAATGGCCGAGATAACGGATGGTCTTATAATCGAGCCGCTCGACCTGCCCTTCGAAGCTGTCGCACATCGAGCCGAGGCCGCCGGAGGTGGTGAATGCCTCCAGCTGAACACCGTCGATGATGATGGTCTCCAGACCCTCCATCGGTGGCACCTGGGTCAGCCTGCCATCGGCGATTACGTCGCAGGGGTTGAGGTACTCGTTGACCACCCCTTCAGGCGACCAGTTAAAGGCATAGCCGAGCAGTCCGCGCGGGTGCTGAGGCAGGGCCCCGACCCGCAGCTCAATGCTGCGCAGTTGTTCGAAACGCGAGGCCAGATCCGCTCCCAGGATCGAGATGAAGCCCGGCGCCAGACCGCATTGCGGAGCCATCACCCCCTTGGCGGTGCCGGCCAGATCCTGAATGATGCGGGTGGTGGCGACATCTTCGGTGAGATCGAAAAAATGCCGTCCCAGACGGTGCGCGACACGGGCGACCGGCAGGTTGAGATGGTAGGGCAGGCAGATCACTACCGCATCGTGGCTGGCGAGGAGATCTTGCAACAGCTTGCCCTCGCTGATCTCTCCCTTGCGGGTCGCGAAGGCGTTGCCTTTGGGTGGCTGACGATCCAGACCGGTCACCCGGTAGCCCTGTTCGTGCAGCAGGGTCGCCACCAGCAGGCCGACCTTGCCCAGGCCGACAACCAGAATCGATTCGATGTTTTTATCCATGGTTGACGTTGCTCCTGATGAAAATACGCCCCTGCACCCCAAAGAAGGTTAGCCACCAAGGTCACCGAGAAGGTCAAAGGCACTTTAACGCAGAGATGGAGAGAAAAGCAGTGATCGCGGAGACGGAGAGAAAAGCAAAATCCATTTAGATTATAAAATCAAAACCGACTTTTCGATCTTCTTACTCTGCGTCCTCTCCATCTCTGCGTCTCTCCGTTAAAATGCTTTTCTTGGTGTCCTTGGTGTCCTTGGTGTCCTTGGTGT
>JAUXIR010000266.1 GCA_030620915.1 Geopsychrobacter sp.
CCCGGTCTCCCGGAGACATGCCGGCACGGCGCAGGCCACGAGCAGCCATCAGCACCCGCTGGTAAAATTCGGCATAGTTGAGGGTGATAATCTTTCCAGATTTTTTGTAGCTGATCGCCGGCCGCTCTGCGTGCTGGGTGGCGCTGTTGCGGAGCATGGCTGGAATTGACTTGTAGGGTAGTTCACTCATCCTGTTATCCTTCAGGGCTGTACGGTTACATATCGCCTTTACGCTCACGATAGCGCGCAAGGTGCACCACCATTTTTTCAGAAGTTAAATTATGCCATGAAAAAGTTGATTGTGTAGTTTGCGCCGCAAAGGAGCGGCCTATCTCTCAACCTGAGCAACGGATGATCATGGATCGTAAGTTAAGTTGTCTGTCGGCAAAACTTCGCTGTGGCCTCAAAAGTTATCTTCTTCCTCCTTAATAACCCAACGTTTACGTTCAGGTCAATCAAAAACATAACAATGTTTCTACGTTGCCCAAAATGATAAATCTGCACCCCTGGGAGGATATAATATCCCTTATTGAGGTTGGTGTTTTGCTGATTGTCGTAACCATGCGTCGCTGTGTATTCCGCATTTGAATAGCTTGGGCCAATTCGAGATGGACCGTTGCTCTGGGCGCTCTGTCCCCCTGCTTTTCTTGACAGTCAATCGGGGGCGTGATAACCAAGGCGGCAGTTGTTTTTGGCTGGCTAAATGATCCGCTGAAATACTTACTTTCATCATTCCATATAGAGAAAGGGTAGGCCCTTTATGAATCGTCAGACTTCGGAATCTCTCTTTGCAAAGGCTCAAACCGTTATTCCCGGTGGGGTTAACAGCCCGGTGCGGGCATTTAAGTCGGTCGGCTGTAATCCGATCTTCATCAAGCAGGCGGCAGGTAGTCGTATTACCGATGTCGATGGCAATGAATATATCGATTACGTCGGATCCTGGGGTCCCATGATCCTTGGCCACTGCCACCCCAAGGTGGTTGAGGCGATTCAGCAAACTGCTGCCAGCGGAGCCTCCTTTGGTGCCCCGACTGCGCGTGAAACCGAGCTGGCCGAGATGGTCTGCGCGGCATTCCCCAATATTGAAAAGATCCGCATGGTCTCCTCCGGGACCGAGGCGACCATGAGCGCGATCCGTCTGGCTCGCGGCTATACCGGGCGTGACAAGATCCTCAAGTTTGATGGTTGCTATCATGGTCATGCCGACAGCCTGTTGGTTAAGGCCGGCAGCGGACTGGCCACCTTCGGCGTGCCGACTTCACCCGGCGTACCGGCCGATTTCGCCAAGTACACCCTGACTGCGACCTATAACGATCTGGAAGATGTCCGGAAGGTTGTCGCCGCCAACCAGGGCGAGCTCGCCTGTATCATTATTGAGCCGATCGCCGGCAACATGGGTTGCGTGCCGCCGGTTGCAGGTTTTCTCGAAGGCTTGCGTGAGCTCTGTACCGCAGAGGGGATCGTCCTGATCATTGATGAGGTGATGACCGGGTTTCGGGTGGCCTACGGTGGAGCTCAAGAGCGCTTCAATGTCCGCGGTGATCTGGTGACTCTGGGCAAGATCATCGGCGGTGGCCTGCCAGTTGGCGCCTTCGGCGGTAAGAAAGAGATCATGGACGCTCTCTCTCCCGAGGGTGGTGTCTATCAGGCGGGAACTCTGTCGGGTAATCCGCTGGCAATGAGCGCCGGGATTGCGACCTTGAAGCTGCTTCAGGAGGAAGGCTTCTACCAGCAGATCGAAGAGAAGAGTGCCTATCTCGAAAAAGGCTTATTGGAAGTGACCGGGAACTCACCGATTGCGACCTGTTGGCAGCGCGTGGGCGGCATGTTCTGCAACTTTTTCTGCGCAGGTCCGGTCAACTCCTTTGCCGATGCGCAGAAGAGTGATACTGAGGCCTTCGGTCGTTATTTCCGCAGTATGCTCGATCAGGGGATCAACCTCGCGCCTTCGCAGTTCGAGACCGGCTTCATGAGCGTAGCCCATAGTCAGGAAGATCTCGATCGAACCATTGAGGCGGCGGCAAAGGCATTTGCGGCACTTTAGACCCTGTTCGGAGGAGGCTTAGCGGTTGACTTGATGCCCTCGCTGTGCTATTTAGGTGCGGCTCTGCGGCAGATTGTATGCTGTATACAATTTTATGGCTGATAATAATAAACGGTTATTCCGGACGCTGGGTCTTTTATCCAGTGTTGGGATCTCGATGGTGGCATCCACGCTTATCGGTCTGGCGATGGGATACTATCTCGATCTCTGGCTTGGGACCACTCCCTGGCTGACGCTGATTTTTTTACTGCTGGGGATTGTGTCCGGTTTTAGAAATATCTTCATTCTGACCGCCCGCGCGTCACGTCGGCAAGAGGACGAGCAGGAGAAGGACGATGACGAGGGTGATCGAAGAGGATGATCTGCTGCTGGCCCAGCTGGCCAGGCGTAACTGGATCGTTCTTGCGGTCTTGATCCTTGGAAGTCTGGCCTGGTGGTCGGTAGCGGTCACGCAGGGCGTGGTCGCCGGCGGACTCGTGGCGATTATCGGTTATGGCTGGTTACAACGATCGCTGGTCAAGGCGATTTCACAGGCCGACAAGCGGTCAGCCAAGCGTTTTCAGTCGAGTTATATGGTGCGACTGGCGGCGTTGGCCCTAGCACTTTTTTTGTTGATTGCCAAAGGTGGCGTGCATCCGGTTGCCCTTTCTGTCGGGCTGTCGGTGGTGGTTATAAATATTATCTGGACAACCTTCAGAAGGCTCTACTGAAGCGAGGAGATGTCGAAGAATGATCCATCCGTTTTTGATTCTTGACTGGCTAGCGCAAAAGTTTCACCTAGACGCAGTTCTTGCGCCCCTGATCAGCAATCCCGATAGCCTTAAGGCACTGATCTATTCTCTGTTCGTTAGTGCGATCTTGATTGTGATGGCTGTCTTTGCCACACGTTCCATCTCCATGGTTCCTTCCGGAATGCAGAATGCAATGGAAGCGGTGGTTTCGGGCGTGGATGGGTTGCTGGAGTCGACCATGGGGGAAGAGGGGAAGGATTATTTTCCTCTGCTTGCGACCTTTGCCATGTTTATCCTGGTCTCCAACCTGATTGCGTTGATTCCGGGGCTTTATCCGCCGACGGCGTGCGTCAACACAAATGCCGCCCTGGCTCTGACCGTCTTTGTCATGACCCATGTGATCGGTTTCAAAAAGCATGGTGCTGCTTATTTAAAGCATTTCATGGGCCCGATCCTGTGGCTGGCGCCACTGATCTTTGTTATCGAGCTTATTGGTCACATTGCCCGGCCCCTCTCCCTCACATTGCGTCTGTTCGGAAACATGTGGGGGCATGAAATTGTCCTTATGATCTTCGTCATGCTGGTGCCTTTGTTTGTGCCGGTACCGATGATGTTAATGGGGGTACTGGTTGCCTTTATCCAGACCTTCGTTTTTACCCTGTTGGCGATGATCTACATCGCCGGCGCACTCGAAGAAGCACATTAAGTCGTTACTCTCTTCGCGGGTGCGAAGAGTTAGTCCTATATGATATAGGAACAATAAAACTGTAGAACAACAGGAGAAGAAAAATGGAATTTTTTGCATGGTGTATGATCGCTGC
>JAUXIR010000075.1 GCA_030620915.1 Geopsychrobacter sp.
AGCGCTTCTGTCGGGTCGAGTCGACTTGCCTTGAGAGCCGGATAGAAAGAGGCCGCTGCGCCCACCAGCAGAGCGAGTAAAACCGCACCACCCCCCAATACTGGATCCCAGTGCAGGGTTACTTCATTTTCAGTCATCAATGGCAGGATCAACTGGGTCACACCCATGCCGACCAGAAAGCCAAGCATGCCGGCAACGATACTGACGACTGCCGATTCAAGCAGGATCAGACGCATGATATGTGAACGACGGAAACCGAGGGCGCGAAAGATTCCAATCTCACGGGTGCGCTCGTTGACCGAGCCCATCATGGTTACAAAAACGACCAATGCACCGATCAAAAGAACCACGGCGGCAACCGCCAGCGAGAAGTTGCGAAACTGAGTCAGGGCATGCATCCGGGTCTTGACAACCTGCTGGATCGCACTGACATTGGCCCCGGGCAGAACTTCGCTAATCTGGGTCACCATGTCGGTCACCGGACAGTCGCCACAGAGCGCCGCCACCTCAACCAGCGAGACCGTCCCCTCCTTACCGAGCAAACGCTGCGTCACCGGCAATGAGGCGATCAGGATTTGATCATCCTGAGATCCGGTACTGGCTAGAATACCGGTCAGGGTGAAGGCTTCACCACCAATCTCGACCTTATCACCCAGCGCCAGGCCCAGTTTACGGGCCACGTCCGTGCCAGCGACCAGATCATGATCTTTCTCCAAGGGACGGCCATTGACCTTCCACCACTTCTTGAGCCTGAACTCCTTATCTGGCTCAACCCCCATCAACATGACCCGCTGCCCCTTGACCTCCATCGCCCCCAGGACCTTGGGCGCGACAGTAGCGATATTGAGGTAGTTACGGATGCCGTTGATCTTGACCAGATCGGCCTGACGGATCTCTTGTGAATCGAGGGTCACACCGCCCAGGCTGATTCCGCCATAATTGAGCGACAGGTTGTCACTCCGTGGCGTGATCAGGATATTGGCGCCGAAGTTCTCCATCTTGTTCTGGACATCTTCGGTCAGGGTGGCCGAAAGGGATATCAGGGTGACAACCGTGGCCACCCCAATCAGCAGACCCGCAACCAGGAAGGCTAAGCGGCTCTTGCGGCGGCGCAGGTGATTGAAGGCGATGGTTTCCAGTCTCATATCTAATCCCTAGTTGAAAAACGCTTGAAACGATCAGATTCCGAAATACCAACCACCCTTTAAGATGTCGGCCTGAGCGATCGACAGATGACCACCATTGATACTCCGCGCCAGCGGTGCGGGATTACAGCCGCCCTTGACTTCATTGACCAGATCGGTCCTGAATTGTTGTTCGCAGTTGTTGCAGACCATGAAATCGCCTTGTTGACGGTAGCCCTTCTTCTCACGATAACAGACGTCACAGGCATCGAAAGCCGCCCGTATGACACCGTCGACGCTCTTGACCACAAAGAAACCGATGTCGCCCTTAGCAGTCGCGAATTTGAAGTAATGGGCCCTACCATCGTCGATATCTGCAACCTTCAAGTTGACCACGCCGTTTTCCGCCTTGACTGAAGCGATACCATCCGTCGCTCCTTGCCCAAGGACCAGCCAGACAGCGACCGCTGCGACGACCAGAATGGTCAGCAGGCCGACGAACTTCCCGGCCCCGCTGCCTTTTGTCGCGGTGAATTGTTCCTTTTTGTCCTGACGATTTGAATCTTGCTTGCTCATGATGAACTCTCCTTCAGAGTCGATGGTCAAAAAAAACTGCGAATTGTCAGAAATCAGCCCCCGCAGGTGCCACCACAGCCTGAACCGCCGGCAGCCTCAGCCAGTTTCAGGCTCGGATCAAAGATCACGACGTTGGTATTTTGCAGAATCTCCTGATACCACTGGGAGAAACGTAGTTGCTTCTCGCGATCATTGCTCAAGCCGGTCAGAACATTTTGTTCAATATTCCGGTTTATAATCATGCTCTCCTTGAGCTGGGTGAAGAACCTATCATAGCTTCCGAAGCGCGCAACGACGGCCGTATCGAAGTCCTTGGTTGCAGCCTTCATCCGCTTGATTTCGACATCAACCTCGCCGTCCTGGACGACAATTTGATTCTTGTCCGCCGCCGCCAGGAGTATTTCTCGCTCTTTCAGCTCCCGCCAGACCTGGGTCTGCAGTTGCTGGTTGCCATAAGGAGACGCGCTGCCAGCCAGGCTGGCACGCAACCCGACAACCTGGTTGAAGTCCTCACGTGAGAGTAGTCGATTACCGATGCGTGCAACATAGAGGGCACTCAGTTGCTCATTTTCGGTCAGGGATTTTTCATAGTCGGCCGCGGTCAGATCGAGGCGAACCGTCGCCGGAAAACCGGCATTAGTCACTACTTCAGCAATCTCGGCTGAGGAGGTCAGGGACGGGTCGTAGGTCATCTGACCGCGCCCGTTGGTGACACTGACGTCGACCTTGCCGACCCCTTCAACCGTTGCAAGGGCCGCGTTGATCTTGCTGACACAGGAACCGCAGGTCATGTTGCCGATATTGAGCTCGGTCATGGCGGATGACTGTGCGGCCTGTTCGCCACCCGTTAAGTAGGCACCAGCACCGACTGCGACACCAAGAGCCAGGACAAGAAGCAGGACCACCAATTTTCTATTCATTGAAACCTCCGCGTTAATTTAGACAGAACGATCCCCCTGCTACTATCAGGATCTATGCCATGCCGTCATAATCAACCATGAGATTGATATTGTTATGTTTTTGTGAGTCGGCGAAGAAGGGATTTTGATGATAGCAAACAAGAACAGAGAATATTCTCCAGCACCCTGAAGAATATTCTACAAATATTTTGACTGGACTGAAATTGATTGCAACCTCCAATCATCGGCCCAACCCTGGGGGATTACTGTTCACCCTCAAGCTGCAGGTTGAACAGCGCACCTCGCCAGCTTAGAATCGCCCTGTCAGGAAGTATTTCAATGAGCTGGACACCCTCGATGACAGTCCCCTGCATCACCGGAAGATCATTGATAATAGCGATCCGCTCGACCGATTTTTCACGATAGGCAATGCCGGTTAACTTAAGAAATGGCGCACCGTTGGGTCGCAAGGCCTCAGGTTCAACTTGAACCTGTGCGGGGAGAACAATTTTTTCCACCGGGGCAACTTCGGCAGCCGACATGGGTGGCAGCTGAACCTTCTTCGCCAGCCTGACTTCAGCCTTCTCTACCAGGGTCTCTTTGGGGGGTGGTTGAACAATAATCGCGATGGGAGTGGGCGGCGTTGGGTTGGTCAAGGCGACAGACGCTGTCCGGTTCGACCAAAAGAAAACTCCGGAGCCGATAAGCAGCAGAAAGAGCACCGCTGAGAGTAAGGGCCAGAAATTATTGCTGTCCGCTTTTCTGGCCGAGCGCTTCAGGATATCACGCGATAAATCAACCGTAGCATCGCCAAGAACGGCCTTCTCCTCTTCGAGCTTACGCAAGGCTTTCAGGATTGAACTCATGGCGCGGCCTCCTCTTTCAACTGAGGCATCTCAAGCCCAACCAAGCGATATATCTGCAGAAGTGTCTGGGCTCCAATCCTGCCATCAGGACTCAAGCCGGTCTTTTTCTGTAGATTGCTCACCGCCAGGATCGTTTCGTCATCATAGACACCATTGATATTGAGATTCGAGTAGCCCGCCTGCCTCAGGAGCTGTTGAATCCTGACAACCCCCTGCCCCTCTTTCCCCGGGTTGTCAATATAGGGGAGCTGTTCGAAATTACTCCAGGGGATCACCGCCGTACCAAACCATATATCCTCCAGGTATGGCACCGGCAGCCAACCGTCGGCAGTAAGGGCCGGCTCCGTAAGCACCCGACCATCCTCCACCCGCAACAATGCCAGGTAACGCTTGCCGGTCAGATTCGGCAGGAGTATCGACAGGATTGCCGGAACATTAAAGTCCAACAGTTTCTCTGGATTGTTCTGGAAACGGAGTGTACTCATGCCGGCATTATGCAGGGCGGCCTCCAGTGGCCGGTATAAATCTGGTTCAAAGTTCTCCAGACCTGCCCGTCCCCAGCGATCCAATACCGCAGAGGAGGCCAGCCGGGCAGACTCGGCTTCACCCCAGGAACTGATCTTATCCTTTATCTGGTTCAGGAGTTTAGGCTCTCTCTCAACGACACTAACGACCGGTGGCGCAGTTTTCTTTTCACCTCCAGAAACCGTGACAGCAGAACTGTCGGTTACCCATATTTGATTGAAAAAATTTTGCAGAAAAACCGGCTGCAGAGATACCAACAGCAGGAGAACGGCGACAAGGCCGAGTGCGGCAAAGGGCCAACGCTTGGATTTCAAAACCTTTTCGCCTGACAACTCGGCTTGAGTTTCAGCGATGACCTTATGATCGACCGAGTCTAACTCGTTGGAGTAAGCCACCAGCAGAGCACGATCACAAAGGATATTGATTAAGCGCGGCAGGCCATGCGTAATGCGATAAATCTGGCGCATCGCCTTTTCAGTAAAAAGGCTCCCGCCTCTGTAGCCCGCAACCTTCAACCGATGATTCACGTAGGCGGCCGTATCTTCAGCATCCATATTCGTGAGGCAATAACGCACGATCAGCCGCTGTTTAAGTTGACGCAATTCGTGGCGTCCAAGCACCTCATCCAGTTCGGGCTGACCAACGATGATCAACTGAAGCAACTTATCTGTTTCGGTCTCAAGATTGGACAAGAGTCGCAGCTGTTCAAGGACTGTGGGGTCGAGATTCTGGGCCTCGTCTATGACCAGGACAACGGTCTTCCCCTGCTGGCGCTCCTCAAGCAAAAAACGATTGAGAGAGTCGTGCAGGCTGGCGAAGTTACTCTCACCATCTCGAAAGGGGATGCCGAACTCACGGTGGATCGACTGTAATAGTTCCAGAGCAGTAAGACGGGGATTAAAAATCAATGCAACCTGATAGTCGGCCTGTTCGAGCTGTCTCAGCAAGGTCCGCAATACCGTGGTCTTGCCGGTACCAACCTCACCAATCAGCGATAAAAAACCGACACGCTGCTTCACCCCATAGAGAAGATGGGCAAAGGCCTCCTTATGTTTTTTACTCAGAAAGATAAAGCGGGGATTGGGCGTGATATGAAACGGCTTTTCCTGCAGGCCGAACATCTTCAAATACATCGGGTCTGCCCTGTCATCAAGTAGGTAAGGGTAAGAATCAAAACGCTTCACCTTTATAGCATTGTTTCAACAGGAAATCACTGGACGATCCCAGGCTGTTTGTTATGCTTTTTCCAGGCTATCTGGGCATGTTCCGGATATTACCGGGAGGAAGTTGATGGAGAACTGGAAGAAATATACCCATGCTGCGCGAATCGCCTATTTTTCAATGGAGATCGGGCTCAAGGCCGAAATTCCAACCTATAGCGGCGGTCTCGGCGTCCTGGCTGGCGACACCATAAAGAGCGCTGCCGACCTGAGGGTCCCGATGGTCGCGGTCACCCTGCTCTATCGCAGAGGTTATTTTGAGCAACACTTCGACGCAGATGGCTGGCAGCAAGAGTCTGAGATCTATTGGCAACCAGAAAAGTTCATGGAGTTACTGCCGACCAAAACCCTGGTCACTATCGGCAAGCGTGACGTCAAGTTGCAAGCCTGGCTCTACCGGGTCAAGAGTCCGACTGGCGGAGTGGTGCCGATCCTGTTTCTCGATACCGACATCCCCGGTAACCACGACGAAGACCGAAGCATTACGCATCAACTCTATGGTGGAGATATCGGCTATCGGCTCAAGCAGGAGATTATCCTCGGAATTGGCGGCGCACGTATCCTCAAGGCCCTCAGCTTCAACGTCAAACGCTACCATATGAATGAGGGCCATGCGGCGCTGTTGACCCTGGAGCTGCTCAACGATGCCAAGCTGCCGCTGGAAGAGACCTGGGATGAACGAAATTCCTGGAACACCAAACATGTCATTGAACGCTGTGTATTCACAACCCACACCCCGGTTCCGGCGGGGCATGATCGGTTCCCCTACCCGCTGGTCGAAGAACTGATGCCGGAAGAGGTTTCGATCGAACTTCTCAAAGAACTCGCAGGCAAAGACGAACTGAATATGACGGTGCTGGCGATGAACCTGAGTCGCTATATCAACGGCGTCGCCAAGCGACACGGAGAGATATCTCAAAACATGTTCCCGGGCTTTGAGATTCACGCCATCACCAACGGCATACACCCTTTCACCTGGTGCTCCCCCTATTTCATGGAACTGTTCGATCGCTATCTGCCCGGGTGGGCCAACGAACCCGAGCTGCTGGTGCGGGTCGACCTTATCCCCGACGAGGAAATCTGGGAATCGCACCTTGGCGCCAAGGCGCTGTTCTTCCAATACATCAAGGAAAAAACCGGCGTGGAGCTGAATCCAGAAATTCTAACCATCGGGTTCGCACGCCGCGCCGCAACCTATAAGCGTGGCGACCTCATATTTAACAATCTGGAGAAACTTCTCGAAATCGGCGCAGGAAAGCTACAGTTCATATTTGGCGGCAAGGCTCACCCCAAGGATGAAGAAGGTAAAAAAGTGATTCAGCGGATTATCCAGCAGACTGAAAAAATGAGGGGGAAAATAGAACTGGTCTATCTGGAAAACTACAATATGGATGTCGCATATCGCTTTATTCCGGGCGTGGACATCTGGCTGAATAACCCGATGCGGCCCCTTGAGGCATCAGGAACCAGTGGCATGAAGGCCGCATTGAACGGGGTTCCCAACTTCAGCGTGCTCGATGGCTGGTGGATAGAAGGACATATCGAAGGGGTCACGGGTTGGTCGATCGGCCCACCACCGAGCGAAATCGACCAGGAGGTTGGACGAGCAAACGAGGATCTTGACGATATGTACCGCAAGCTGTCTGAGGTGATCATACCCCTCTATTACGATGATCGAAAAGGCTGGATCAACGTCATGAAAAACGCGATCGGCAAGAACGCCTATTATTTCAA
>JAUXIR010000080.1 GCA_030620915.1 Geopsychrobacter sp.
CCTCTCTCCAACGGGTCCCGCAGAAGCCAGCCTGCCGGTTGAGGTCGGCGCGCCTACCGAAGCGCGCATCCCGACCGACAGCGATGTTCCTGCTGAAGCCAGCTTGCCGTTCGAGGCTGACAGCCCGGGCCTGGTCGCTCTCCCGGTCAGCTTCAGCGACGAGGATATCTACGCGGTCAACATCCACCAGACATCGCGGATCGACTTCACCTTCAGCGAACGGCCGCTGCACTTTACCCGTAGCGATATTACGGTGGTCAACGGCAGCCTCGGCAAACTGGTCAGGGATGACAAAACCCACTATCACGCGATATTCACGGCGGACAGTGACTTTAAAGGGCAGGGGCAGATCACGGTGAAGGCTTCTCGGTTTACCGATATGGCGAGCAACGAGAACGAGCCCGCAATACCGGGTATCGTTGCCATCGACACTCGGCGTCCGGCGATCACCGCCTCGGTTGACAAGTTAAGCGGAGATATCCACTGAGAAAGTTTATGGCCGGGATGATTCGATAGTTCAGTCTCAGGCAGACTTGCGTTATAGTAGTCGGCTCGACAGCGATGTCGGGCCGACTCTTTTTGTGTAGAGCCCGAAATTTTGTAAAGAAAGAAGGATCGTACCTTGAGTCACAACCTGTCCAAAGAAATCGCCAAGCGCCGCACCTTCGGTATCATCAGTCACCCTGACGCCGGTAAGACCACCCTGACCGAAAAATTGCTGCTCTTCGGTGGTGCGATCCAGATGGCCGGAACGGTCAAGGCGCGCAAGTCGAGCCGCCACGCCACCAGTGACTGGATGAGCATCGAGAAGGAGCGCGGCATTTCGGTCTCCTCGTCGGTGATGAAGTTTGACTACCGCGATTATGAGATCAACCTGCTCGATACTCCGGGTCACCAGGATTTCTCCGAAGATACCTACCGGGTTTTGACTGCCGTCGATTCAGCCTTGATGGTGATCGACAGTGGTAAGGGGGTTGAACCGCAGACTGAGAAATTGATGGAGGTCTGTCGCATGCGCAACACCCCGGTGCTGACCTTTATCAATAAACTCGACCGCGAGGGCCTTGCGCCCCTCGATCTGCTGGCCGATATCGAGGAGAAGTTGCAGATCGAGTGTACGCCGCTCTCCTGGCCGATCGGCATGGGCAAGCGTTTCAAGGGGGTCTACAACCTCTATCGCAAAGAGTTGAACCTGTTCACGCCCGGTGACGACGCTCGCAGTACCGAGACGATAAAGATAGAGAGTCTCGACGATCCGAAACTCGATGAATTGCTCGGCAATCAGGCCGCCGAACTGCGCGAGGATATCGAGCTGCTTGAAGGGGCGGCCAACCCGTTCAATATGGGGGATTACCTCAAGGCCAGTCAGACGCCGGTCTTCTTCGGCAGCGCCGTCAACAACTTCGGCGTCCAGGAGATGCTCGATGCCTTTGTCGAACTGGCCCCGGCACCGGGACCGCGCGAGACGATCGAGCGGGTGGTCGAGCCGGAGGAGGAAGCTTTTTCCGGTTTCGTCTTCAAGATTCAGGCGAATATGGACCCGGCCCACCGTGACCGGATCGCCTTCTTACGCATCTGCAGCGGCAAGTTTACCCGCGGCATGAAGGTGCGGCATCATCGCATCGGCAAGGATATCACCCTCTCGAATGCCACCATCTTCATGGCTCAGGATCGGGCCAACGTCGAAGAGGCCTATCCCGGTGATATCATCGGTCTGCACAATCACGGCACCATCAAGATCGGTGATACCTTCAGCCTGAAGGAAGAGTTGAAGTTTACCGGTATCCCCAATTTTGCCCCCGAGCATTTCCGCCGGGTACGCCTCAAGGATCCGCTCAAGTCGAAACAGCTGCAAAAAGGGCTGGTCCAGCTGGCCGAAGAGGGCGCTGTTCAGGTCTTTAAGCCCCTTTCCGGCTCGGAATTTATTCTGGGGGCGGTCGGTGTGTTGCAGTTTGATGTCACCATGGAGCGTCTCAAGGCCGAATATAACGTTGCGGCCGTATACGAGGGGGTCAATTACACAACGGCGCGCTGGATTCAGTCTGAGGACAAGAAGCTCATGGCCGATTTTCAGAAGAAGCACCAGCTGGACCTCTGCGAGGATGCCGAGGGGCACCTGACCTATCTGGCCGCCAGCGAATGGCGCCTGGGGCATACCATGGAAGAGTGGCCGGGGGTCACCTTTCTGAAGGCCCGTGAGCATAGCTGATCGATTCGTTTGAAGTTCTGTGATCTATGCTAGAATCTGCCGAGAGATATTTTCATCATACCAACGACTGTTGCGGAGAAGATAAGATGCCCACAAGACGACTGACCATCATTGCCTTTACGCTTTTGACCCTGATCCTTGCCGGTTGTATCCAGCCGAATGATCCGAATCGGCATACCAAACAGAAGGCTGGTATCGGTGCCGCCGTCGGGGCCGTCGCCGGTGCGATTATCGGTTACCAGAAAGATCACTCAGGTGGCGCGCTTAAGGGCGCGTTGATCGGCGGTGCCGCCGGCGGGGCCTTGGGGGCTGGTGCCGGTTATTATATGGACAAACAACAGGCTGAATTTGAGCAGCAACTTTCCGCCGAGCGTGCGGCGAATCAGATCGAGGTTGAACGCCTGCTGAATGAAAACCTGAAGATCACCATGAATTCCGAGGTCTCTTTCGATTTTAATTCATCGCGGCTTCAGCCTGCCTTTGAGCTGAGCCTCGATAAGGTCTCCGGGATTCTCAACCGTTATCCACGCACCAGTATCCAGATTGTCGGCCATACCGATAATGTCGGTTCTGAGGTCTACAATCAGCAGCTCTCAGAAAAACGGGCCAAGGCGGTCGGTTTTGCCCTCGAAAATCATAACGTGGCGGCGGGGCGCATCCTCACCACCGGTCGTGGTGAATCTGAACCGCGGACGACCAATGTCACCGAAGCCGGCCGTCAGCTGAACCGGCGGGTCGAGATGTTGATTATTCCGGCTGAGGACATCCAATAGACGATTGAAAATTTGACCATTAACGCTAAAAGCCCCGGCAGCACTGCCGGGGCTTTTAGCGTTGTGGCTTTGATTTATTGGTGTAACTCTCTTCAGCATCTGCCGATGGGGCATTAGGGTAAGTTCCACATTCTTTTTTGCTCAGGAGAGCTGTGCTAAACTCGGGGGATCTGTTTAGCCGGACTAAAACTTGGAGATAACTCGTATGCAAAAACGCGTAGCTATTAAAACAATCATTGCTGACAATCAGCCGTGCCCGGTGCTGAAGGTCTGTGGCTGGGTGCGCTCGGTGCGCCGCGGTAAGGAGGTTTCCTTTATTGCCTTGAACGATGGCAGCTGCTTCGCCTCGCTACAACTGGTGGTTGAGCCGCAGCTGCTGGATCGACTGCCGCAGGGCCTGGGGACCGGTGCCTGTCTGAGTGTGGTCGGTGAGCTGATCGCCTCTCCGGCAGCGGGTCAGCAGTGGGAACTTCAGGTGGCCGAGATTGAACTGCTCGGTGGGGTGGATGAGTCCTTCCCGCTACAGAAAAAACGGCATAGCTTCGAATTCCTGCGCAGCATTGCTCATTTGCGACCGCGATCCAACAGCTTCGGTGCGGTGTTTCGCATGCGTAGTGCGCTCTCCTTTGCCGTTCATCAATACTTTCAGCAGCGTCATTTCGTTCACGTGCATACCCCGATTATCACCGCCAATGATTGTGAGGGTGCGGGTGAGATGTTCCGGGTGACGACCCTCGACCCGCAACAGCCCCCACAAGAAGCAGGGAAGCCTGACTGGACGCAGGATTTTTTTGGTCAGCGCACCGGACTGACAGTGAGTGGGCAGTTGCAGGGGGAGCTCTTCGCCAGCGCCTTTTCCGATATCTACACCTTCGGCCCGACCTTTCGCGCCGAGAACTCCAATACCAGCCGTCATGCCTCCGAGTTCTGGATGATCGAACCGGAGCGGGCCTTCTGTGATCTGGCCGGAAACTGTGATCTGGCCGAAGACTTTCTGCGCTACATGGTCGGTTACGCCCTTGAGCACTGCCGCGAAGATCTCGATTTTTTCGATCAGCGGATCGAAAAGGGCTTGATCGATAAGTTGCAAGGCCTGCATAAGGCTGAGTTCCACCGGGTCAGTTACACTGACGCGGTCGCGCAGCTCCGGAAATCTGGGCAGAAATTTGAGTTTGCGGTCAATTGGGGGAGTGACCTGCAGTCGGAGCACGAGCGTTACCTGACCGAAAAAATCTTCGGCGGCCCGGTCTTTGTTACCGACTACCCCAAAGAGATCAAGGCGTTTTATATGCGCGACAACGATGACGGCAGGACCGTTGCGGCGATGGACCTGCTGGTGCCACGGGTCGGCGAGATCATCGGCGGCAGCCAGCGCGAAGAACGCCTGGACCGGTTGCAGCAGAAGATGACCGCCCAGGGGATCGCCGCCGGTGAACTCGATTGGTATCTCGATACCCGCCGTTGGGGGAGTTGCCCGCATGCCGGTTTCGGCCTCGGCTTTGAACGTCTGCTGATGTATCTGACCGGCATGGAGAATATCCGTGACGTTATCCCCTTTCCGCGTACACCCGGCCATGCAGATTTCTAATCCGCGCAAACTGCGGATACTGCGAGCGGTCTGCCTGCTGCCGATCCTCTTTTTCTGCCTGACCGGGCTGGCTTTGGCGGAAGAAGAGGCCGCTCCCGAGCAGATACTGGTGATAGGTGGCGATCATAACTATCCCCCCTACGAATATCTGGACCAATTCGGTTTTCCTGCCGGCTACAATGTCGAGCTGACGAAGGCGATTGCCAGGGTGATGGGCATGGAGATCAAGATCCGGCTCGACGACTGGGGGCGGATACGGCGGGCGCTGGAGAAAGGTGAAGTCGACCTTTTGATGGGGATGGCGCATACCGAGGAGCGGCGTTCAGAAGTCGATTTTTCCAGCCCTCATGCCAAGGTGCATCAGTCGATCTGGGTGCGGAAAGGGAATCTGGCCATTCGCTCGAAGGCCGATTTGGTCGGCAAAGACGTGGTCGTCATGAAGGGCAGCGTTATGCACGATTACATGCTTGAGCAAGAAATCGTCGCCAACCTGTTTCTGGTCACCACCCTGACCGATGCCCTGACCCTGCTTGCTTCGGGGCAGCACGATTGTGCGCTGGTCGCAAAGTTGCCCGGTGAATACCTGCTGAGCGAACTCAATCTGAATAATATCCACCCCATCGCGCGGCCACTGGTCGCCCAGAATTACGGCTTTGCGGTCAAGAAGGGGAATCTGTCGCTCCTCGCCCGTTTCAACGAAGGGCTCTCGCTGCTGAAGAAATCGGGCGACTATCGCAAGATTCGTGAAAAATGGCTTGGCGTACTGCAACCCGAAGGGATCCCCGGCGCCGTCATCGTGCGCTACGGGGCGCTGGTGCTTGGCCCTTTATTGCTCGTGCTGGTGCTTATCTTCCTCTGGTCGCGCACCCTGCGCAAACAGGTGGCGCTGCGCACCGGGGAGTTGGAGTTGGAGATCATTGAGCGCAAGCGCGCCGCCGATGAGTTACAGGTGCGACAAAAGCAGTTGCTGCATGCCGACAAGATGAGTTCGCTGGGAATCCTTACCTCAGGGGTGGCGCATGAGATCAACAACCCGAATGGCCTGATTCAGCTCAACCTTTCGCAACTCAGTAAGTCCTGGCCGGACGCAATGGCGATCCTCGAAGAGCATTACCGGTCACATGGTGATTTCAAGCTCGGTTGGTTCAATTATTCGCGCATGCGTGAAGAGATTCCACAGATGCTTGACGAGATGCTCGACAGCTCGCACAAGATCAAACGGATCGTCGAGGATTTGAAGGATTTCGCGCGGCGTAACGATTCCGGCTACAACGATTCCGTTGACTTTGCCGGGCTCATCAAGGCCGCTCTCAGGCTGGTTGATAATCAACTGCGGAAATCGACCAATCATTTTTCGGTCGAGCTAGCCGAGGGTCTTCCCCCTTTCCGCGGCAATGGTCATCGCATTGAGCAGGTTGTCGTCAATCTGGTTCTCAACGCCAGTCAGGCTCTGACCTCAAGCCAGCAGGCGATCCGTGTGCGCACCGGTCAACTGCCGGAAGAGGGGATGGTCTATCTGGAAGTCGAGGATGAGGGCTGTGGCATGGAGTCGGATCAACTCGACCGGATAACCGACCCGTTTTTTACCACCAGGCGCGAAACCGGTGGGACCGGGCTTGGGTTGTCGGTCTCGGATGGGATTGTCAAGGACCATCAGGGGCGCCTGGAGTTCAACTCTGAACCCGGACAGGGGATGAGGGTTCGCTTGTTATTGCCGATCTATCAGGAGACCGATGATGAATAGAAAAGCCCTTTATCCTCAATTCGGGGTGTTGCTGGTTGACGATGAACTGCCCTGGCTGCGGAGCTTGAGCATGACCCTCGAAGGGCCGGGCGCACTCAATAACCTGATCCAGTGTTCCGACAGCCGTCAGGTCATGGCTCTGCTTGCCGAGCGGGAGATCGGCGTTGTGCTGCTCGACCTGACCATGCCGCATCTCTCCGGCGAGCAGTTGCTTGAACAAATTGTTGCCGAACACCCGCTGATCCGGGTCATTATCCTCAGTGGCATGAATCAACTGGAGACTGCGGTGCATTGCATGCGCTTGGGTGCCTTCGACTATTTCATCAAGACCGTCGATGAGGCACGGCTGGTTGATGGGGTGCTGCGTGCGGTACGGATGGTTGAGCTCGAACAGGAAAACCGCGCCATGCGCC
>JAUXIR010000119.1 GCA_030620915.1 Geopsychrobacter sp.
CATGATGCCGCTGATGAACGGCGATCTCAAGATTAAAACCCTGAAGAACAACACCCGAAGCCGCAATATTCCAGTCCTGCTTATGTCGTCAAAAATGCCAGCTGAACTCCAGCAACTAGCAGATGCTGCCGGTGCCAATGGGATTATCTCAAAGCCCTTCACCCCATTCGGGCTGGTCCAGGCCGTTCGTAACTATCTTTGAAGCCGCTATACTTTGTGCGAAACGTTTCAGCCCCCTGCCCAACAGGAGATAAGCGATGCGCTTAAATGCCCTGCTGTCAGCCATGAGTCAGGATTTTGCCTCCAAGGCCGATCCCAAGGCACTGGCAATCATGAAAGAGACCCGCCAGCAACTGGAAGATTCGGGCCTGCATAAAGAGGCCCTGGGGTCCGGCGAACAGATGACCGATTTCGTGCTGCTCGATTCTTCAAATAGCGAATTTTCAAGCCGTGAGGCACTAAAGAAAGGGCCTCTGCTACTTTGCTGGTATCGGGGAATCTGGTGACCTTACTGCAATGCGGAGCTGGAGGCTCTGCAAGAGATTCTACCTGAAATCGAGAAAACCGGCACCACCATGGTCGCGATCTCGCCGATGCTACAAAAGTACGCCGGCAACCTGGTGCGGAATCTCGGCCTGAGCTTTCCCCTGCTGCTCGACCCAGACAATCTGCTGGCCAAGCAATTTCGCATGGTCTACAAGCTACCCGATTCCCTCAAAGAGGTCTACCAGGGATTCGGCATTGATCTGGAACGCTTCAACGGCAATGCTCACTGGGAGCTGCCACTACCAGGACGTTTTATAATCGATCGCGACGGTACCCTGATCGATGCGGCGCTCTACCCGGATCACACCCAGAGGCCTGAACCCGAAGAGACCCTTGAGATCCTTAAAAAACTCACCGCTTGAGAGAAAAGGCCGATCAGATAACAAAAGGCAACACCTGGAAAAATCAGGACGTTGCCTTTTGGGTTTAAGCGGCCTCAGCACAAAACAGCATCAATCTCGGCGGGCAGAAAAGGCCGGTTGCGCTCATTGAGTGCGGTGCCGATGATCAGCCCTTCGAGGATCAAAGCCCCGTCAGAATCCCGCACTATCTGCTGCCTGAAGGCGAACCTGAGTTTCGAGATCCGCTCCATGCGCGTCAAAACCGCGAAACGGTCTCCACTCACCAGTGAGCGGCGATAATCGAGTTCGGCCCTGATGACCACCAGATTAATCCGAGCCCTGGTCAACTCGGCAAAGTCGAGCCCCAGGTTTTTCAGAAATTCATGGCGACTATGCTCAAGGTAATGTTGATAGATGGCATTGTTCACCACCCCCTGCATGTCGCATTCATAATCCCGAACTTCAAACGACTGACAATGCTGCGATTCCGACATGAGCCATCTCCTGATTGTGTGACCTAACAGATCAGCAGACTTCAACAGAAACGGGATGAATCGTCAAGCGACCTGTTGCCTGGCAGCGGTTTCCAACTCGTAGGGCCAGGCAATCACTCCACCTTCAAGATAGCGAACTTTTTTGAATCCCGCCGCCAACAGTATCCGCGCGGCCTCATAACCACGTAGGCTCAACTTGCAAAAAGGCACAATTTCTCGATCTGGGGGCAGCTCATGCAAACGTTCACGCAACTGCCCCAACGGGATCAGGATGGCCCCAGGGATCCGCACCTGCTCTGCTTCGGCCGGTGAACGGACATCTAGCAGAATCATCGGCTGCAGCTGCTGCCGGCGTTGCTGAAGTTCGAGCGGGGTGTAACTGGCGGCCAAGCCGTCCAACTTGTTGCGCAGGGCATTGGCGGCCTGATGCAAGGGATCCATCGCAGTGGCGAAGGGGGGTGCGTAGGCCAGATCGAGTCGTGCCAGATCGTCGACCGTTCCGTTAAGGCTCAACAGAGAGACGATGACATTGATCCGCCCGGCAATCTCACCCGGCCCGGCCATCTGCGCGCCAAGCAGTTTCCGGCTGTTACGATCAGCGATCAGGCGGATAACGACCGGCTTCACCCCTGGATAAGCATGCACCCGGTCTGGTGCCGAGATCAGAACCGATTCAGCCGCGTAACCGGCCGCCGTTGCGTCACTGGCAGAAAGACCTGTCCGCGCAAGGCTTTGATCGAAGAGTTTAACAATCAGGGTCCCTAAAACCCCGGGGAAAAGGTCGCTTGAACCGCCAAGCTGATCCGCCAGGACTCGCCCCTGTCGGTTGGCCGTCGAGCCGAGTGGCAGATGGAGATGTTTACCCGTTTGCAACTGCACCACCTCGACACAGTCTCCAGCGGCAAATATCTGCGGGTCACTGGTCCGCATCTGTGGGTCGACCAGAATCCCGCCGCTCTCTCCCAGCCGTAAACCGGCTGCAGCCGCCAATTCAGTCTCGGGGCGAACCCCAATCGCCATGACCACCAGATCTGCGGCATAACTGCCACTCTTTGTCACCGCACGACAAACGCGCCCGGCCTCCCCCTCAAGACTCACCAGGCCTTCATTGAGACGCAGGTCGACCCCCTGTTTACTCAGTTCGCGCGCCGCCAGACCGGCAAGATCGGCGTCAACCACAGCGTCCAGAATCTGCCCTTGTCGCTCAAGCAGAGTGACAATCAGGCCCCGTGCGACCAGCGCCTCGGCCATCTCGAGTCCGATCAACCCGGCACCAACTACAACCGCGCGCTTGGCGTCGCTAGCAAACCGATCAATCTTCTCGGCATCTTCCATGGTCTTGAGCGGCAACACTCCGGCCAGTTCCATCCCGGGAAGTGCCGGCATGATCGGCCGACAGCCGGTTGCCAGAACAAGATTGTCGTAACCTATATATTCACTGCTTTGACTTTCCAGATTACGCACCAGGACTCTCTGCTGCTGCCGATTGATCTCGACGGCCTCACAGCCGCTGAGGACCTTAATCCCCTTGACCCGCTCAAAGAAAGCTTCATCACGCGTCACGCCAGCCGGCGTTTGACGTACCTCATCCAGATCGTCAAATAGCCCCTCGACAAAATACGGCAGCGCGCAAGCACCGTAAGAGAAACGCTGACTTCGTTCGACCACAACAATTTCAGACTGACTATCGAGACGGCGCAGGCGCGAAGCGGCTTTCATTCCGGCAGCGACTCCGCCGATAATCAGAATTCGTTTTTTGGGCATCGATTTTCTCCTGATGATCTTCTTTATGTATCTCCACAAAAATCTGGAAGTAAGGGCTCAAGAGACAGACTAGGGTAGGCGCACACCCACAGTCAATAGACATATATGAATACATAAATTAAAAGATCTATCTAGACAGCTTTTTACTACCCTGATACCCTGCTGAAAATTACAACGGAGGCGACGATGACAACGAAGAACAGTGTACCGGCCTGCACCAAATGTAGCCCCCTGTGGCAAAAACAGGGAACCACAAACTGCTGGAGTGAGCCAGGTGAGGGACCGGACCAACCCGCACATTGTCCGGCGGCCCTGAGTCCTGACACCATCAAGGAAACCTTCACAGAATATGAAGGGGAAGATGGGGATGCAAAACTGGCGCGGGTTGCCGCACAGGTCGAAGGCCTATGCTATCAACCGGTTCCGGGAAGCGACGCGGTCAATGCGCGCTGGACACGCGTTGAGGACACCGTTGCCCTCGCCAAACTTATGGGCTACCGCAAGGTAGGGATTGCGACCTGCATCGGGCTACTTGAGGAAAGTTCGCGCCTGGCGACCATTCTTAGCGCTCAGGGGCTGGAACCTGTTTCAGTCTGCTGCAAGGCCGGTAGCCTGGATAAACTCTCCCTGGGTCTCAAGGAGGAAGAGAAGGTCCGCCCCGGAACCTTTGAACCGGCCTGTAACCCGATTGCCCAGGCGCGGGTATTGAACCAGCAGCAGACCGATATGAACCTGATTGTCGGCCTTTGCGTCGGCCATGACATGCTCTTTGCAAAACACTCCGCTGCGCCGGTTTCAACAATTGTCGTCAAGGACCGCGTGACCGGCCACAACCCGGCGGCAGTACTTTATGGTCAAAACTTCTATTTCAAACGTCTGCAAAAACAGCAGGTTATCCAGGTAGACGAATAACAGAGACGAAAATAAATGCACCAGCAAGAATACCACGGTACGACGAAGGGCTTTTGAAGCAACACCGGCATCATTTGCCGCGTATTTTTCTGTGAAATATTCTTGACACAACTGGTCGGCTTTACCTATAGTTTTAAGATAAGAAAATCATGGAGGTATAACCAGATGAAGCTTTCAACCAAGAGCCGCTACGGTGTTCGGGCCATGTTCGACATGGCCTACCACGCAGGCACCCTGCCTGCACAAATCAAAGACATCTCGCGGCGGCAACAAATCTCCCCGCGCTACCTTGAACAGATTTTTCAAGACTTGAAAAAGGCCGGCCTCCTGAATAGCCGACGTGGCCCTCAGGGCGGCTACAGCCTCGCCCGCCCTGCCGACGAAATCACGGTGAAGGACATTATTCTGGCCGCCGAAGGCGAGTTGGAGCTGGTGAATTGCGTAAAGGGCTTGCGTAAGACAAAAGGCACCGAAGAGGACGCAGGCGCAGCCTGTCAGTTTGACAACCGATGCGTCACCCAACATATCTGGAGCAATGCCAGCAAAATTCTCGGTGACTACTTTTCAAGCCTGTCATTGAAAACACTTTGCGAGCAAGCCAAGGAGATGGGTCTCGAAAAAGAACTCGATCACCGCTTCATGTACTTTATCTGACGGCATCCCATGAGTATATTGCGAGTACATCTCAGCTGAAACGAATGAACAAAATGTCTCTGCACGCAAAAATGGCTAAACTGCAGTCCCTGCTGGCTGAAATGGAACAGGTCGTGGTCGCTTTTTCCGGCGGGGTCGACTCTACCTTCCTGCTCAAGGTTGCCAGCGACTGCCTCGGCGCACAAAAGGTGGTCGCTCTCACCGCGACCTCCCCCACCTACCCCGATTTCGAATATCAGCAGGCCTGTGAGCTCGCGCGTGAGCTCGGCGTAGAACAGATTGTGATCGAGAGTAACGAACTCGAGATCCCCGGCTTTGCCGACAACCCGCCACGACGCTGTTATCACTGCAAGTACGAGCTGTTCAGCCTCTGCCTGGAGAAGGCAGAAGAACGCGGTTTTGCGACGGTGCTCGACGGTTCCAACCTGGATGATCTGGCCGATTATCGTCCGGGTCGCGATGCGGTTAAAGAGTTGCAGATCCGCTCGCCCCTGCTCGAGGCCGGACTCGGCAAGGATGATATCCGTGCATTGAGCCGAGAACTCGGCCTCAAGACCTGGGACAAACAGGCCTTTGCCTGCCTTTCATCCCGCTTCCCCTACGGGACCAAGATCACAGTCGAACGCTTGCGCCAAATCGACAGTTGTGAGACATTTCTGCGTGAGAACGGCTTCAGAAACTATCGCGTCCGTTACCACGATGAGATTGCGCGTATCGAGGTTGCCCCTGAGGAGATCCAAAGACTCCTGGACAACCAGCTGCGCGACAGTTTGGTCGCAACATTCAAACAGGCGGGCTTCACCTTTATCACCCTCGACCTGCAGGGTTATCGCACCGGCAGCATGAATGCTACCCTGCCCAAGAACCCGTAAGGGGTGAGGCGGAAAAGCGATTAACTATTTAATCAAAAGCAGGGCCTAATTCCCCGCTGCTTACGGCGGGATAGTTTGTATTAACGCGAGGACTTGCTCCTCACCCTTCACCCCTCACTCCTCACTCGCTGAACCAACGGGAGGCGTCATGCCGAAGAACAGTGCCCTGCTCGCCGTCTGCTTTGTTGGAGGGATGCTGGGTGGTCTGGCCTGCAGTCTCTTTATCTGGATGCTGG
>JAUXIR010000061.1 GCA_030620915.1 Geopsychrobacter sp.
AATAGAATAGTTTTTGAAAATCAACCTTCATCATTCAAACAAGCCACGCCGATCCCGGGCGAATACTATTTTAGATAAGTGGAACAAATTTGTTGATGCCTCTTGCAAAAGTAATCATTCTGCCCCTGGCCCTCCTGCTGCTGCTCGCTGGCTCAGGCTGGGCAGAACCGGTCACCATCAACTTCGGTCAGCTGTATGGCCAGGATTCACTCAAGAGGAAAGCAGGCGAGTATTTTAAGCGATTGGTTGAACAAAGGTCGAACAATCGGATCCAGGTCAGGATCAGCCCTGCGGGACCGCTGAGTCACCAGCACAGCCTTGAGGCGCTTAAGGCCAATAACATTCAGATGGCGGCACCTGAGATCTCGGAACTGTACACCCTGAGTCCGCAGCTGCGCCTCTTCGATCTGCCGTTTCTCTTCGATGACGTCAAGCATCTGCACCATGTCATTGATGGTGAAGTCGGCACAGAGCTGCTTGAGAGCGCCAGTCAAGGTGAGTTGGTCGCCCTCTCCTTCTGGGATAACGGATTCAGGCAGCTCACGGCCAACCGGCCCCTCAGACGACCGCTACAGGCTGCAGGGCTCAGCTTCCAGATCACGGGATCCGCTGTCCTCAAGAAACAATTCGCCAAACTGGGAGCTGAACCGCAAAGCGTACCCCCGGCGCAACTCTACTCTGCGCTCGCGGACAAAAGGATCGAGGGTCAGGAGAATACCTTGGCCAATATAGATCGGCAGAAGTTGTACCAGGTGCAATCGGACCTGACTATCAGTAACCACCGCTACACTGGCTACCTGGTGGTGACAAACAGGCGTTTCTGGTCGCAACTGCCGGAGGACCTGAAGGTAATCGTCAAGGGGGCGATCAAAGACGCTGCCGAATACACCAGGGACATGGCCGCCCAGATCAGCGCCGATGCACTAAAAAAAATCGCCGCCGCAGGCTCGATAGAAATACATCGGCTCTCGCCGGAAGAGAGAAGACTCTGGCGAGAGCAGCTCCAGGAGATCAACCCAAAGCCCTACAACCGAGTCAGTGCCGACCTCGTGCGCAAAGCGCGGGAAAAGCAAATAAGGTAGACTGGTACATTCGTAAAACAACTTATAGCTTTGTTGCTGTGTGAGCAACAAGAACTCAACCATTAGCACAGGAGAGAAAAATGTCAAAAAGCAAGGCGTTACTGGTAAGTCTGATTGTTGCAGTGGCCCTGGTGGCTTCTGCATCGTTTGCGATGGCCAAACCCATCAAGATCAAGTTTTCGCACGTCGTTGCGGAAAACACCCCCAAGGGCCAGATGGCCAACAAATTCAAGCAACTGGTCGATGAGCGGCTGGCTGGCAAGGTTATCGTAGAAGTCTTCCCTAACTCTCAGCTCTTCGGTGACAACAAGGTGCTCGAAGCGATGCTGCTGGGCGACGTCCATCTGGCCGCCCCGTCCCTGTCCAAATTCAAAAAATACACCAAATCCCTACAGATCTACGACCTGCCCTTCCTCTTTACCGACATGGCCGCCGTCGAGAAGTTCCAGAAGGGTCCCGAAGGCCAGAAACTGCTGATGTCGATCAAGAGCAAGGGCCTTATCGGTCTCGGCTACCTGCATAACGGCCTCAAGCAGCTCTCCGCCAGCAGCCCGCTACGGGTTCCGGCCGATGCCAAGAACAAAAAATTCCGCATCATGAGCTCCGACGTACTGGCTGCCCAGTTTGAAGCAGTTGGTGCCATGCCGCTCAAGAAGCCGTTCTCCGAGGTCTTCACCCTGCTGCAGACCCGGGCGATCGACGGCCAGGAGAACACCTGGTCGAACATCTACTCGAAGAAGTTCTTCGAGGTTCAGCCCTACATCACCGAGTCGAACCATGGCGTCCTCGACTACCTGGTCATCACCTCGACCGAGTTCTGGACCGGCCTGCCTGACGACCTCCGTCCTCAGATCAAGAAGGCTCTGGACGAAGCAATCGTCTTCGGCAACAAGGTTGCGGCCCAAAAGGCAATTGCCGATCGTCAGAAGATCGTCGACTCCAAGCGCTCTGAAGTTCTGGTCCTGACCGATGCCGAGCGCCAGCAGTGGGTCAAAGTCATGAAGCCAGTCTGGAAGCAGTTTGAAGACCAGATCGGCAAGAACTACATCGACGCGGCTATCAAGTCGAACTAAGTAAACAGAATCACCTAAATCGCGGGTCTCAACCCTTGAGACCCGCGATTTACCAGACTTGATTCCAACCAAGATCGATGGACTCAAGGTAAATAGACAAGATTTTCATAAGGACAGAATATGCTGAACCGGATAGTTAACAGCCTGGAGGAGGCGATTATCTCCATCCTCCTGGCGTCAATGACCCTGTTGGTCTTCGTTGAGGTGGTCCTGCGCTTCGGCTTTGGAATCGGGATGATGTGGTCCCAGGAGCTGACGCTTCATCTCTCGGCCTGGATGGTCCTTTTCGGCGTTTCCTACGGGATTAAGGTAGGTTCCCACATCGGCGTCGACGCCCTGGTGAAGATCTTATCGCCGAAAACCCGCCGGATCGTCAGTGGCGCGGCGGTCGTTGCCTGCCTGGGCTACTGCGGCCTCTTCATTCAGGGCGCCTGGGTCTATCTGGCCAAGATGCACATGATCGGCATCGAGCTTGAGGACATGCCGATCCCCAAATGGATCGGCCACAGCATTCTGCTGATCGGCATGGTGCTGATCGCCATACGCCTGCTGCAGCTCCTCTGGGCGATCTATACCGGCAAGGCCGATGGCTTCAAGCTTGCCGACGAAGCCAAGGACAGCATGCATCTGATCGAAGAGACCAAAGCCCAAGCCGCCAGTCAGAAAGGTGATTCAGCATGACCACAGTAGCACTCTTCTTAATTCTGCTCGTTTGTCTGCTGACAGGCATGCCGATCGCTTTTGCCCTGGGTCTCTCGAGTATCGGCACCATTCTGCTCTTCTCTGATTCCTCTCTGGCTTCGGTTGCACTGAAGATGTTCGAAGCCCTGTCGGAGCACTACACCCTGCTGGCAATTCCGTTCTTCATCCTGTCATCGGCGTTTCTTTCGACCGGCGGGGTTGCCCTGCGGATCATCAATTTTGCCATCGATTGCGTCGGCTGGATTCGCGGCGGGCTGGCGATGGCCTCGGTTCTGGCCTGCATGATTTTTGCCGCGGTTTCCGGTTCTTCGCCAGCAACGGTTGCCGCCATCGGCTCGATCGTTATCACCGGCATGGTCAAGGCCGGCTATCCAAAGAGTATGGCCGCAGGGGTTATCACCAACGCCGGGACCCTCGGCATCCTGATTCCGCCTTCCATCGTTATGCTGGTCTACGCCGCGGCGACCGAAGTTTCGGCCGCACGGCTCTTCATGGCCGGCCTGCTGCCAGGCCTGATGATGGGCAGCATTCTGATGCTGGCGATCTATATCGTCGCGCGGGTCAAGAAGCTGCCAGCCCAGCCCTGGGTCGGGGCCAAAAAACTCATGCGATCGGGTTTCATCGCCAGTTGGGGCCTGATGCTGATCGTCATCGTCCTCGGTTCGATCTACGGCGGCATCTGCAGCCCGACCGAAGCGGCGGCCATCTCCTCGGTCTACGCCTTCCTGATCGCGCTCTTCATCTACCGCGACATGGGGCCGTTGAAAGGGGAAGCGTGGAAGAGAAAAGAAGATTCGATCCCCACCGCCGTCGTTCGCAACCTGCTACTGACACTCAAGGCCGTGCCGCTCTCGTTTATCCACAAGGATACGCGCAAGGTCATGATGGATGCCTCCAAGGTTTCCATCATGCTGTTGTTCATCATCGCCAACGCCATGCTCTTTGCCCATGTGCTGACTACTGAGCGGATTCCGCATCACATCGCCGAAATCATCATCGGCTGGGGTCTGCCGGCCTGGGGCTTCCTGATCGTGGTCAACATCCTGCTGCTGGTGGCCGGCAACTTCATGGAGCCTTCGGCGATCCTGCTGATCATGGCGCCGATCCTCTTCCCGCTTGCGGTCAAACTGGGGATCGACCCGATCCACCTCGGCGTGATCATGGTTGTCAACATGGAGATCGGCATGATAACGCCGCCGGTCGGCCTCAACCTGTTTGTCACCTCCGGGATTACAGGAGAGAGCCTCACCTGGGTGCTGCGAGCAGCGTTGCCCTGGCTGATGCTGCTGTTGTTCTTCCTGATCCTGATCACCTATATCCCGCAGATTTCGCTCTTCCTGCCGGAGTATATCGATCACCTCAAGGGGTACTAAATCCCGGTAATCGCATTGCAATAAAAAGAAGGGAGGCATTTCGCCTCCCTTCTTTTTGTTCATTGATTGTTTCTACGGTACTGATTACACAGACTTTCTTCCGCACTACTGATAAAATGGAATACAGATCCTTCACACTTCTTGAGTCTGATCATTGGAGCGACCATGCACCCTGTCAAATTCCTGCTGATTCTATCGGCATTGCTCCTTGTCATCACGCCACCCCTGCACGCCAAACCGATCACCATCAAATTCAGCCACGTCGTCGCCAAAGACACACCCAAGGGCAAAGCCGTTGCGTTCTTCAAGCAACGGCTCGAAGAACGCTCCGCCGGACGGATCAGGGTCAGGATCTACCCCAACGCCACGCTCTACGGTGACCGCGCTGCGCTCACGGCACTTCGCTCAAACAGCATCCAGATGGCGGCACCCAGCTTCGCCAAATTCACCGACCACAGCCCCCAGCTTCAGCTGTTCGACCTGCCCTTTCTGTTTCGCGACACCCAACATCTGCATCGGGTTCTCGACGGCGAAGTGGGCAACAGCCTGTTGCAGAAAACGAGCATCAAAGGGCTGCATGCCCTGGCCTTCTGGGACAACGGATTCAAGCAGATATCGGCCAACCGGCCACTGACTACCCCGGAAGATGCCGCTTCTCTCAAATTTCGTATCATGAGTTCAAAGGTGCTTGAGGCGCAGTTTCGCACCCTCGGTGCCAACCCACAGATTCTGCCCTTCTCTGAGGTTTATGCAGCACTGCAACAGGGCATTGTCGCCGGGCAGGAGAACACCCTGTCGAACATCTACACCAAGCGGCTCCACCTGGTCCAGACCGACCTGACGATCACCAATCATGGCTATCTCGGCTACCTGCTGGTGACCAACGATATTTTCTGGCGGAAGCTCCCCGATGATCTCAAGCTGATCGTTTCGGAGGCCATCGCAAAGACCACCATTTTTGCACGCAGCATTGCCGCGCAGGTCAACGCCAATTATCTGAAGAAGATCGAGTCGTCAGGCAAAATAACCGTGCATCATCTCACCCCGAACCAGCGGGCAGTCTGGCAAAAGAAGATGCGTGGCATCTACCCTGATTTCTACTATGTCATCGGCGAAGAATTGATCAAAAAATCTCAGGAATAAGCATAAAAAACCAGGACACATTTATAGTGCTGCGATTTTTTCTTGGCGATTGAAAATGATGATTTGCGTGACCAGAGCCACCCTGACAATCAAAAAACCGAGATAGACTGACCCCTATCCTCAGTTTCGGATCCTGGCGTTAGGTGTGCGTTGCTATAAATCACTATGCTTAATCATCAGTTCCAAGCTGCGGATCTTGATCCGCAGCAATCGTCAGGTTTTCCTCTTTAAAAATTTCTTCGAGCCGAGCCCTGTCCAGGGTCTCCTCGTCAAACAGGTACCTGGCGAGAATTTCCAGAATCTCGCGGTTTTCATTGAGTGCCCGGATCGCGTAGCTCTCGGCCAGACTTATCAGTTTTTCGATCTCCTGATCGATGAGCCAGGCGGTCCTTTCACTGAAAGCCTTTTCCGTTGCGAGTTTGCGACCAAGGAAGGGGTGCTCTTCGCCGCGGGAGAAACTTTGCGGCCCCAAGCGCTCACTCATCCCCCACTGACAAACCATCTTCTCGGCGAGATCCATCACCTGTTTGAGATCGTTCTGAGCCCCGGTTGAGAATTCACCGAATTGCAGTTTTTCCGCTATGCGCCCACCCAGCATGACCGCCAGGCGGCTCATGAGGTAGCTGCGCTGATAGTGATAGCGGTCATCCTCCGGTAGTTGCTGTGTGACTCCCAACGCCTGGCCGCGCGGAATAATGGTGACTTTGTGGATCGGATCGGTGTTCGGCAGGCACCTGGCTACCAACGCATGGCCGGCCTCATGGAATGCGGTGATCCGCTTCTCCCGCTCCGAGAGGAACAGTTTGCGTTCCATGCCCATGAGTTGCCGATCCTTGGCCCGTTCCAGGTGCAGATTGGTCACCTTTTCGGCATCCTCGCGTGCTGCGATCAGGGCCGCTTCATTGACCAGACTCTGCAGATCGGCGCCGACCATTCCCGGCGTACCCTTGGCTATCAGTTCCAGATCGACATCCACGGCCAGGGGAATGTCGCGAGTGTGCACCGCCAGGATCTTGGCCCGGTCACGCCAGTCCGGTCGCTCGACAACCACGGTGCGATCGAAACGCCCGGGCCGCAACAGGGCGCTATCCAGGACATCCGGTCGATTGGTCGCCGCCAAGACGATCACCTCGTCATGCGGATCAAAACCATCCAGCTCGGAAAGCAGTTGATTCAGGGTCTGTTCCCGCTCATCATTGCCGCCGCCAAACCCCGTACCACGCGCTCTGCCGACGGCATCCAGTTCGTCAATGAAGATAATGCTCGGGGCATTCTTCTTCGCGTCACTGAACAGATCCCTGACCCGGCTGGCACCGACACCGACAAACATTTCGATAAACTGAGAGGCGGAGATGTTGAAGAAGGCCACGTCCGCTTCGCCGGCGACGGCCCGGGCCATCAGGGTTTTGCCGGTTCCCGGCGGCCCGACCAACAAAACCCCACGCGGCACCTTGCCGCCGAGCCGACTGAATTTATCGGGATCCTTCAGGTAAGCAATGGTTTCCTGAAGTTCCTGTTTGGCTTCCGCGAGGCCGGCAACATCGGCAAAAGTTATCGGTGAGCTTTTCGGGGAATATTGGCGCGCGCCTGACTTGCCGAACTTGTTCATGATATTACCGAAAGGCCCGCCCTGCTTGCTCATGCGGCGCATGAAGTAAAGCCAGAAACCGATGATCAGAACCCAGGGAAGCAGACTGACCAATAAACTGGTCAATAGCGGCCGCTCACCCACCGGCTTGGCATTGACAATAACCCCGTGCTGATCGAAAAGCTGGATCAATTCCGGATCATCGAGCGGCGGGAGCGTGGTCCGGAATCCTTGAAAGCTGCGGGTGCCCTCAAATCGTCCGGCGACAAGTTCGTCGGCGTAAAAAGGCCGCTCCTCGATAAAGAGTCCGGACAGGCTGTCGCCCTGGATGGTGACTTCCGCAACATGGCCTTGGCGCAGATCGGTTTTAAAACGGCTGTAGGCGATCTCGGCGACCGGCTTCGCCGTCGCTTGCGGGAAGAGAGAAAGATAAACACCGTTGACCACCATAAACAGCACCAGCATCAAAATGAACCTATGCCAGGGGTCTTTCAACATTGTCGGTTTCGTCTCAGTCGGCACCTTTGGCTTATCCTCTCTACTCTCTCGATGCATAGCTCTTTTATACATTCTATCAACTGGGCGCGAATACACAAAAATTAGTCGATTGGGACTGACGAGGTTGCTTCTGATGGGGGGCCCGGGCAAGAAGACTGAACGGGATTGTTATGGGAAAACCCAGCTGAATGCCGGGTGGGTATTGTTGATACACTCGCGCCAGCTGCGGTCCCTGAGCTCATCCGTTTGCCTAGCGCTGATCCAGCTGGCACAATATCTATGTCTAGTGCCATGTATCTCATAAAAGTTCGCAAGATTGCGCTGGGATTTGGCGTGCCAGCAAGGCGTGCTTTCAATTGCATAGCTGTAGCTATACAGTTGTAAAGTACAACGCAGC
>JAUXIR010000002.1 GCA_030620915.1 Geopsychrobacter sp.
CGTTAGTTCGGCGGCGTAGTCCTGCAGGCGATTAACACAGGGATCTTCAGCATAGACATCATCCCCCACCTCGGCCGCGGCCATGGTTTCGCGCATCGGTTTGGATGGGCGGGTAACAGTGTCACTGCGCAGATCAATTATTTTCATTCAGATGCCTATGCAATGTTTGAAGCAGAAATTTTGTCGGCGGGATTAACCTACTGCAGGGGCTAACAACAAGAAGACTTCTTGCCGCAACAGCTGCTCGGCGGCGCGCCATTAATCATCTCTTCGATATTCGCCGCCATCGCCTGTTCGAGGTTGGTGATAACGGCAGAGAACTGACCAGCGGCCAACCCCTGCTCACAAGCAGGACAGGTGGAATAATCCTTCTTGAACCAGCTCAGCGTCTCATAGATCGATTCGCGACAATAGGGGCAATCCAGGGCTACTTTGGGTTCGTAAGGCACAACCGATGTTCTCCATTGGTTCGGGTTGTTCGTAACACATCTTATTCCGTTGCTGGGGGAGATTCAAGAGAATCCAAAATCTCAATCTTACGCGGAACATAGTCAGGATTAAATGATTTTCGTAGCCTGTCCATCAGGGTCTTATCAACGATTCTCACGGTTGGGAATAATCGCCCCCTGCCCTCCTTGACTCGAAAAATAGTGATCAGGCTGCCTGACTCCGTCACAAATTCAGATGAACTTGTCATATTATCGCTGCGGCTATCCACAAGGGGGATAAGGCCATACTCGCCATCAAGCCCTTTCTTAACCGCATCAACACATTCATCTACGCCCTGTCGATTGCATTCAATGACGAACCTGACCATGAACATCTTGTCGTCGAAATAGCTGAATTCAGGGGTAGAGATCTTGGCCCCATGATAGTGGGTAATGGCGACCTTTTGATTGTAAGCGGGAGGCACATAACTGTTGTTACTGATACCAACCCCGACTTCACCAACCGGGCAGAGGCCTCTGACACAGATCATGTCGACCGAGGGGAAATCCCCGAAATGAACAGCCTGAAATTCAAACTTTGAAATTTGCGGCTCAAGACCTGACGCAGCGGCAAAGGCTGGACTCGAACCAGCTAAAATCAAAAATAGAAAGAAGAACCTCACGACACTTACCCCCCCTACCCCTTAATGGATAATTCTGAATGCCCGCAGGGCAACTCGCCCATGGACTGGTTGATCTCTGCCGACGCTAATTACAGCCTCGGCCTATGCTCGATACATTTTACTCTTCATGCACTCGCAATGGGTTAAATATATATTTTGCAGGTCAGCCTCAGGCAAGGCTTTTAACCATTCAAATTTATCCGAAAATGACCGTTGTCTCTGCGCGTGCAACGGGCAGTCATTATGATTATCCGCTGTTGGACATTCGATTATCAGGCTTACAACCTTGGCTCTGACTGCTTCAATGTTTTCCACGTCTGGGCTAATCATCTTCGTCCCCGATTCATTGAGAGTTGTTTTTCCGCCATGTCCTGTTCCGCGAGAACAATATCCTGGAATTCACCGCCCAATTCCATTGGGCAACTCCTATCTCCCACAATCAAGCTCTTTCCGAGCGATGACAAATCAGCCGTATTCCCGGATCCAGGTTAATTATCTCGACGTCAATAGTCCTGCCGAAGGAGCGAAAAGCCCTTATCCTCATCGGTGACAGGGATCACTGAAGTTGCCACTATTAAATTTTATCAATCCAACATGTCGCTGATCAGTCGTCCAAAAGCCTCAACCTGATCCCAATCGGTGAAATCCACCACGGTATCGGGAGCGGTCGGGCCCTTGGTCATCCACATGATCAGACGGATCATCTGCCGGTCCAGATAGCCACAGCTTGGATAATCGAGGTTGCCGGCGAAGACCGCCAGCTGTTTCGGCCGCCAGTCAATCTGGCTCAGAAACTTCTTTAAGTATGGATTCGTATCCGGCTGATTTTTCTCTGGTTTACGCGCAACAACATTGACCGAGAAAAAGGCATTCGGTCTGCTCTCCAGAATCTGCTGGTTCTGCTTGATGAACTCGTAGATCAGCTTGCTGTGTTTACCATAACGGATGCTCGCCCCGATCACGATCTTGTCGTATTGGCTTAAATCGGGATGTGGTTCATCGATCTGCAGCAGCTGAACCTGGCTGTTCCGTTGCTCGATGACCTGCTGCAGACGCTCGCAGATTTTCCGGGTATGGCCATCGGTGGTGGCATAGATAATCAGAACTTTAGTCATTAGTATTTCCGTATTGCATAAAAGAGTGAAGTTGCGTGGTTTCCAAACAGAAGAAAAGATCTTATCAGATAATAATTTCTTGACCCAAACTCACCAGCAAGCGGTTCACCACTGCACGCGCTTTCTTACGTTGCATCCAGGCGGTCAGGCCGCCAGACTCAAGACCACCCTCAGGCGGCTTACCGGTGAACAGGGTCAGGGTCATGTAGAAATCGGCCCTGAGCCAGGTTTGCAGGACCACCCGATCCCCATCCTGGCGTATCTCCAGGCGAACCGGTGCCAGAATAAGCCAACGGCCCTTATTGTAGACACGAAAGGACTCCTTCTCTGTTTCAAGGGTAAAGCCGGCCTCGGCAGCCCAGCTATCGACCAGCGGCCATAGGTCTGAGCTGTAGGTAAATTCACGAATCGTGCGTTTTTTCATTGGATCCCTTATGGGTTGAAATGGTGTATTCCGGGCAAATCAAATTTTAAAAGTGGAGTGGTTTGCGGGCAACAATACCGGCCAGAGAGCCCCCCTTGCGCGAAGGTTCCAATCCCTCCTCGTGGCGAAGGATCTCCCAACCGGAAAAGATCGTCAAGAGTTCTCCTGGCTGCAGAACGAACTGCGAGTCGAGTTCACCGGGCTGGAAACGGCCGGCACTACTGAAGGTACGCAACACCACCAGCCCTCCGGCCCTGACCGACTCTAGCATCCATGGCAGCAGCGGGCGGTGCAGATAAAAGAAGCAGAGGGCCAGATCATAGTCATGCCTCAGCAGCGGCGGTTGCCTCTCCAGATCGCAACGCTGACACTCGATCAGCAAACCCTCGGCCGCCGTCACAGCGGCCAGTTGCGCCAAGGCCACATCGGAGTGATCGAGCGCAGTTACGCTAAAGCCCCGTCGGGCCAACTCCAAGGCATTGCGCCCGCGGCCACAAGCCAGATCAAGGGCACGACCGACCGGCAGCAGGTCACTCACCTCGATCAACCAGGAATCGGCGACTAATTCATCATCGTTCCGCTCGCGCCAGCGCCGATTCCATTTATCACGGGGATTCTCCATATCTTACCTTTTGACAGGGATCTTCTCTCAAGTAAGTCCATGACAGGCTCAGCATGGGTCATAAAGACTTAAGGGACTACGCAGCAAAAGTTTCCTCTCAGCATGGTCTTGAGACAACCGTTGCAGGAGATGCAGGTCGATTTTTCGCTTGCTCCGCTTTGCAGCCTGTTCGGTAGATCCGGTTCGCGGATCAGCGGCCGACTGAGAGAAACATAATCGGCTTGTTTGGTTCTAAGCAGTCCGGTTGCAACATGCAGGCTTCGGATGCCGCCGACAGCAATCACAGGACAGTTGACCTGCTGCTTGATGGTGCGTGAAAGAACAACATTATATGCCATTTCGGCTCCAGATTCATGTCCCAGACGAATCGGAAGCTGGTCACCGGAGGCCGGAGTACCGGAACTGATTTCGATAGCGGCTATCCCGGCGGCATCAAGCAACTTTGCCACCACAAGAGACTCATCGATATCCAGTCCGCCAGCCAGGTTGTCACTGGCATTCAACTTGACCAGCAACGGAAAATCGCAGCCGACGGTCTGCTGCACCGCACTGACAATTTCAAGCAAGAAACGGCTGCGCGCGGCGAGATCGCCGCCGTATGCATCCTGGCGTTGATTGGTCAACGGCGAGAGAAATTGATTGATCAGGTAACCGTGCGCGGCGTGCAATTGGACGGCATCGCAACCGGCCTGCTTGGCACGACCAGCAGCGGCGGCAAAAGCAGCAACCGTACCTTCGATCTCGGCCAGGGTCATCTCTTGTGGCATTTCCGGATACTGTTCAAGCTTGGTCGCCGAGGGAGCCAGGGGTTGCCGTCCACAAACCTTGCTCTGCCCCTGCCCGCCAGCGTGTCCCAGTTGCAGACAGAAGGAACCACCTTCCTGATGAACGGCAACGGCTAATTTCTCCAACCCGGCGAGCTGTGCGTCAGACGCGGCTCCCAGACCGGTCGGGATCAGTCTCCCCTCTTCCGCAACATAGGTAATCCCGCTGATCAACAAACCACCGCCACCGGCAGCCAATTGTCGGTAGAGATCGATCAGGGCCGCTGTGGCCCGGCCATCGACGCCACACAGCCCTTCCAAGGTTGCGGAGCGAATGAACCGGTTGCGTAGTTCCAGCCCCTGCAAACGGTGCGGGGTAAACAGGTTGGTTTCAGGCTTTGTCATAGTCCTCTTTCTTATATAGCTTGTCATCACTGCCAGACGAACACTGTCCGGTGTCTTTCCATGAAGGTTATGGTGAATCAATACCGACCCTGCCGCTCACAAAGAAATAAAGAGAGACAGGAAGCGGCTCTAATGCTTGCGGTTGCTATCCCTCTGTCTCCTGTCAGTCCTGCATATAGTCGAGGGTGGCCGTCCAGAAAGAAAGATCGTTGCGGGTCTTCTCGTAAATTCGGGCGTTCATGATAGCAACACCGGAGATTTCGGCCAGTGCGGAGAGGACGGTAATTTCCTCCTGGCTGTAGTCACGCTTTTCGCCGCTGTAGAGCCGCAGCACGCCGACCACCCGTTGACGGGCGACGATCGGCAGGGAGAGAATCGAGGCAATCCCCTCGGCGACCGTTTCGACCGGGTATTCGAGGCGCGGGTCGTTGGCGGTATCGGTAATCAGCACCGGTTTTCCTGCCAGGGTCGCGCTGATACTCTGGTCGGTATGCGGTTGCCCCTTGGAGAGGAATTTTTCACTCAGCCCGGTGGCGACGATCAGCTCGAGTTCATGCGTGGTTTCATTGCGCAGGCGCAGGGCACTGGCCTTAAGCTGCATGATGTCGATCACCTTGTCGACGATCAGCTGCATGACCTGCTTGGAATCGAGCGTGGAGAGGATCGCGCGGGTGACCTCATGCAGGGTTCGGAAGTAGCCGAGGCTCTTGAGCGGATCGATCGGCAAAAAAGCACAGGCTTCAAACTGCTGTTCGCCGGTCTCGATTGGGATAGGCAGATCGACGCCGATCTCCTCGAACAGGGAGGCCAGCTTGTCACCCTCGGCTTGATAGAGTCGGGCATTGGCAATCGCCAGCCCGCCCATTTCGGCCAGGGCGGAGACGAACTCGATATCTTCATCGGTGTAATCACGCGGCTCGGCGCTGTAGAGGCGCAGCACGCCGATGACCTTTTCCCCGGCGAGCACCGGCACCGAAAGAATGGTATTGATCCCCTCGGCGCGCATGGCGTCAGGATACTGAATGCGTGGATCCTGGTAGGCGTTCTGGATACAAACGGGCTTTCCATCGAGGACCTCAGGGATGCTCTGATCGGCATTCAGCGCACCCTTGCTCAGGTAGGTATCACTCAAACCGAAGGCCGCAACCTGCTCGAGACAGTTGTTCTGCTCGACGATCAATCGCAAGCCGCCGGCCTTGATATCCAGCGCGACAACGGTACGTTGAACCAGAGAATCGAGGGTCTCTTGCAGATTGCGCGCGGCGAGAATCTCTTGGGCCGTCTCAAAAAAGAGTCGGAAATATTCGTTCGCATTTGCCTGGGGCATGAATCGAGTTCTCCTTCGTAAAATAATCAACAGAGTATGTAAGTTGATTATAGGTGAAAAATATAAACTGAGCACTCAATTTTACGAAAATTGCGGGAGAATTCCGGAACTCTCAAGCCTGCGTGGATTCAGGAAGTCCCTGAACCACCAAGGCGTAAGAGCCGTCGAGCAACCGATAAGCTGTCTACGGGCGAAGGGAGCTGAGAATATCAAAGCCATGCATCCTGGGTGTCCCCGGGATTCCTTAATGTTGATTCGGCATAGGGAAAAAGGCATAATGGTGCGATCCCGAATTCACGTATGCTGATAGCGCCTGTTTTGCCTTTTTTCCCGGGAGCTGCATGCGGGACAGAAATTGATGATGACAGCGAAAACCGCATCTTCGACTCTTTTCCGGTAAGGCTGAATATGCCAGCGGTTCGCCCACAAATCAGCGAGCGGGAAATGGGTCATCTGATCCCGGTTCCCCATGTGGCGGTTCAGTTACTCTGGGCCTGCCAGGGGGATATTTTTTCTCCGCAGGACCTGCATAAAATAATTCTTCAAGACAGTGCTTTCTGCGCCAAGATTCTCAATGCTGCGGTTAAGTCTTGCCCCGAACGAATCGATCCGGCCGCCCCCCTCTCCTCGGCCCTTAAGGGCCTCAGTCTTTCGGTTATTCAAAGTCTGGCCATTCAGTCTGCAAAGCGTCTAGTCGAAACCAGGTTCACTGCCGCACAGATTCAGTTCATGCGCGAGCTCTGGTTCTATTCACAGGTTGGCAGTATCACCGCAGGGTTCCTGGCAGAAGCGATCTCCTACCCGGATCCGGAAGAGGCTCAGGTGGCTGGTCTGTTGCTGAATGTCGGAATGCTGACGCTCTTTTCGAAAAACCCCAAACAGTACCTGAACGAGATCGGAAGTTCGCTGGTCTGCAAGGAGGTCAGGGAACGGGAACGGACCATTTTTGCGTCTGACCATCTCCAGGTTGCCGATGCCCTGATCTCAGGTTGGCAGTTCGAGTCGTTCATGGCCGATGCCATCAGTTTTTTGGATCTTGATATCGATCAGTGCCGCGAGTCGAGCCCGCTGATTCGGATTGTTCGCCTGTCACTGGAAATCTGCAAAAGTCCGTTTGCGCTGAACGATGAGATTCTGTCTGTCGCCGGGAAGCTGTTCGCCTTTACAAAGGTCGATACTGAATACATTTTCAAACTGGCACAAGGACAGTATCGTAGCTTGTCGCCCTTTAGCGGGAACCAGAAAGTCTTCCTGAAAGAGTTCAACCAGGTACAGAAACGTTTGACCGCGGTGGTCTTTTCGATTGCCGATCAGGAAGCTATTCGTTCACAACTTGCCAATTCGGACAGAATCGAAGCCTTTGTCGGAACGGCCCGTCATCTCTACCTGCAAAATTCGGCAGCGCAGGACGCGGTTTTCTTTGCTGTTGATCCACAGAACTCGCGACTCTCAGGGTTACCAGCCAGCGAACAAACGCGGCTGGTCACTGAGTTAACGACCCCCTTGAGTGCCGGGAGCCTGCTGGCAGAAGCCCTGCTGGACGGTAAAACCCGGCACTCCTTCGAGCGCGAAAATATGGTTTTTTCGGCCTTCGACCGACAGCTGATCAGGCTCTGTAAGGGCCGGGGGATTGTCTGCATCCCTTTGCTGGAGAAGGGAGAGTTGCTCGGAGGCATCGCTCTTGGAATTGAAAACGCGTCTGAAGCCCAATCCTTTACCACACCCCAGATGCAACTGCTCAACGGCTCGATTGCCAAGGCATTGGCGGCCTTAACAACGGCTCAGACTGAGTTGCCTAAGGCTGAGTTTGCCTGCGCTGAAGCCGATCTGATCCCTAAATTGGTTCATGAAGTCAGCAATCCGCTGACGATTATCAATAACTATATAAGCGTGGTCGGCACCCTGTTGGAAGGGAGCGGAAATGGAGAGATCCTTCCGGCAATCGAGAACGAGATCAAACGGATCGGTGAAATCTTAAACTATTACACCGAGCTGAAAGACACGCCGCAACCGCCGGATGCGGAGATTGCCCTCAATGAGTTAATTCTTTCCGTGGTTGAAAGCCTGAGACTGACCTTTTTTACGCCAAAAGAAATCGAAATCCAAACCGATTTCGATCCCTCGCTCCGCTGCGTCAAAACCAAGTCGGTGGCGGTCAAACAGATCATGGTCAATCTGTTGAAGAATGCTGCCGAGGCGCTGGATAAAGGCGGCCGGATATCGCTGACAACCCGCGAACAGAGGAGATCGGACGGTCGGCATACTGTCGATATCGGTGTCCGGGATAACGGACCGGGGATCGACAAGCAGATTCAGCAGCGGCTCTTCTCCCCTGTGTCCAGCACCAAGGGTGGGAAACATGTCGGGCTCGGCCTGAATATCGTCAAGGGGATGGTTGATGATATCGGCGCGAAAATCAGTTGTCACAGTTCGGCAGAGTTCGGGACCAGTTTCAATCTTGTAATCCCCATAATTGATGAATGATCTCCTTTTTATCCATTTTAGTCATTAAGGCGGAATGTTGTTATGAATGAAATCTTGGCAGATGTCCCGGAGATGAAGAAAAAACCGAAAATCCTGATCGTGGACGATGATGCTGCGATGCTGACCAGCCTTCGCATGCTGCTTCAACTGAATGGTCATGACGCAGAGCCCGCCCAGGGCGGCGAGAAAGCCATCGAGCGATTAACGGCTGCCGACTATGACCTGATGCTGCTCGATCTGCAGATGCCCGGTGTCGGTGGTCACGAGGTGCTGCAGCATGTCAGGAGCAAAGGACTCGGCATCAAGGTGATCGTGGTCAGTGGCGAGACCTCCTTTTCTGCGGTGAAAGATGCCCTGACCGAAGGAGCATACGATTTCGTGCGTAAGCCCTATGATGCCGGCGAACTCCTGACGACCATCAACAATGGCCTGCAGAGTCGTGAACTGGAACGACAGCGCAAAGCCTTGGAAGATGCCCTGGAAGAATCGGAGAAACTGCACCGCTACATCGTCAACAACTCACCCGACATCGTTTATGTACTGGATAACGAGGGTCGCTTCACCTTTATCAATGACCGCACCGAAAATCTGCTCGGTTATAAACGTGAGGAACTGCTCGGACAGCACTTCTCGATGCTGATCCATGAGGATGATCTGGTCGTAGCCAACTACGTCTTCAACGAGCGACGCACTGGTGCACGGGCCTGCAAGGATGTCGAGCTGCGCCTGAATATCAACGATGAAGCGAAGACGGTCCGCTATTTCGATACGCACGTTTTGCCGATTGAGCTGCATTCGGTGGGGATGTACAACCCCAAGGGCCTGGATGGCAACAGCGAGTTCATCGGCACTTACGGCTGTGCCAGGGATATAACCGACCGCAAGCGCAACGAAGAGTTGATCAACTACCAGGCCTTTCACGATCTGTTAACCGGCCTGCCAAACCGCGCCCTGTTTGAGGACCGCCTCAAATTGGCGATTGCCCATGCCCGGCGCGGCAAGGAATGTCTGGCGGTCATCTACCTGGATGTGGATCGCTTCAAACTGGTCAACGACTCGCTGGGCCATGCCATGGGCGACAAACTGCTGCAGATCTTCGCCGAACGGATTCTGGGATGCCTGCGCGCCGAGGACACCCTGGCGCGTTTCGGCGGCGACGAGTTTACCCTGCTGTTGCCGCAGATCAGTAAACAAGAGAATGCCGGCGCGGTTGCCAAAAAAATCCTCGAAAGCCTCAGGCTTCCTATCCATATCGACAATCAGGAGATATTCACCAGTGCCAGCATCGGGATCGCCATGTTTCCACAGAGTGGTGAAACGGTCGAAACCCTGGTCAAGAGTGCCGATATCGCCATGTACCACGTCAAGTCAAACGGCAAAGACGCTCACCAGTTCTTCAACGAGGAGATGAACAATTCCTACACCTGTCACCTGGCGGTGGAAAGGGATATGCACCGTGCTCTCGAACACAAACAGTTTGAAGTTTTCTTCCAGCCGAAAGTCAATCCGAACAGCTGTCAGATCGTCGGGATGGAGGCCCTGATTCGCTGGCATCACCCCGAAAAGAAGCTGGTGTTACCCAACGATTTCATCCCCATAGCGGAACAGACCAAGCTGATCATCCCGATCGGCGACTGGATGTTCCACGCAACCTGCAAAGAGATCTGTCGCTGGCGCGAACAGGGATTTCCCAAAATCAAGGTCTCAATCAATATTTCGGCAATTCAGATCGAACAGGAAGATTTCGTCAAGAAGATCATCGATACCCTGGACGATTTCAATCTTAGCGGGGATTATATCGAGCTCGAAATCACCGAGTACGGGCTGATGAAGAATCGTGAAAATGCCGCACAAAAGCTGCGGCGCTTGAGTGCACGGGGCATCAGCATCGCGATCGATGATTTCGGCACAGGCTATTCATCCTTGAGCTATCTGCAGGATTTCCCCGTCAACACCCTCAAGATCGATCGCTCGTTCGTCAAGGATATCGAATCCGAGACCAAGGAGACCTGCATTGTCGACGCCATCGCCGCCATGGCCAAGGGGTTGAAACTGCATATGGTCGCTGAAGGCGTCGAAACGGTTGCGCAGTTGAACTACATTAAAAATCTGGGTTGCGTTGAGATTCAGGGATTCCTGTTCGGTAAGCCGCAGTCGGCCCAGACGACATTCGATCTGATGCGTCAACGGGCGGATGGGAAATTGGAGAGCTGTCTCTATTATGGGTAGGGAGCTCCGGCGCCACCCGCTAAACCGTTTGTCTGATTCCGGACAGCCCCTGAGCCATCAGGGTCACAGTGTCAAAGAGAAACGCCTCAACTGCACCTGATTTCGCCATCAAGCAACTACGCAAGCGGTCAAAACTCATCTCTCAGCATCTCCCTCCATCCAGAGTACACTGCCCTGACAGGCTACCTGATCATAGCAAAAGGGATACTACCCTCCAGAATTCCGTGAATCCTGATATAATTTTGACATCTTCTAGGTAGCGCGAGGAGGTGGAGCCATGCGAATTCAATGCGAATTTATAGCCGCGATCCTCATCTTTTCATTCTTCTGCTTCCCCCTTTCACCAACCGTCTCAGCGGCCGCTGATGAGCGGGCCAGGGAACGCCATGCCATGGTGAAGGAACAGATCGCCGCACGCGGCGTGACAGACCCGGTCACCCTGAAGGCGCTGCAACAGGTGCCGCGCCATCGGTTCGTCCCCGCCGCACAGTCCCGCTATGCCTATGAGGATCGCCCGCTGCCGATCGGCCAGGGGCAGACCATTTCACAGCCGTTCATCGTCGGCTACATGACCGAGATCATCCACCCCGGTCCGGGCAAGAAGATCCTGGAGATCGGAACCGGCTCCGGTTACCAGGCGGCGGTACTGGCGGCTACCGGGGCGCAGGTCTACACCATCGAAATCATCCCGGAGCTGGCCGCCTCGGCCGCGGCCCGCTTGCAGCAACTCGGCTACCGCAAGCTGATGGCCAAGACCGCCGACGGTTATTATGGCTGGGCCGAACATGCCCCGTTTGACGCCATCGTCGTGACCGCCGCTACCGAGTTCGTGCCGCCACCGCTGATCGAGCAGCTTGCCGACGGTGGGCTGATGGTAATCCCGGTCGGCACCCCTTACTTCGTGCAAACCCTGCTGCTGATCCAGCGGCAGGGCGAAACCACCAGCTCCACCAATCTGATGCCGGTGCGCTTCGTTCCATTTAAGAGGGCCGAATGAACAGGGCTGCGCCCTGCAACCGGCGGCACCTGGCGCTGGCGCTGGTCTCCGCCGCCCTGCTCGCCTTTCAGCTTGCCCTGCTGCAGCTGCTGGCGACCAGCCAGTGGCATCATTTTGCCTACTTCGTCATCTCAATCGCCATGCTCGGCTTCGGCGCCGCCGGCAGCCTGCTTTCATTGGCCCGCGACTGGTTGCTGGCCCGACAGGAGCCGCTGCTGCCACTGCTGCTCTGCGGTTGCGCGATAACCCTGACGGCCCCACTGGGGGTGGCGCAGCTGCTGTTTGGCGGCTTCGATTCATTTTTACTCTTCGTCGATGCTGGCGAATCGCTGCGGCTGGCGGCTGTTGCCTTATTACTGATGCTGCCGTTTGCGCTCGGGGCGTTGGCGATCGGCCTGGTCTTCATTGCCGAAACGGAACGGATCGGCAGCTACTACTTCGCCAACCTGCTCGGCTCCGGGCTCGGCAGCATCCTCGGTCTGGTCGGCCTGGCCTGGTTGCTGCCGCACCGCCTACCACCACTTTTAGCCCTGCTGGCGCTGGCGGCCGCGGCATTGTTGCTGCAGCGGCAGCGCCTGGTGCAGGGGGCACTGCTCGGCGGATTGCTGCTGGTCGGATTCGTGCTGTTCAGGCCGCCACAGCCGGTGCTGTCGCAGTACAAGGATTTGCGCCGGGCACTGGAACTGCCGGCGGCCGAAACCCTGGTCCAGCGGTCAGCGGCCTCAGGGCAGGTGCAGGTGGTTCAATCACCGGCCTTGCGTAGCGCCAGCGGTCTCAGCCTCAACTGGCACGGGCAGGTGCCGAGCAGACCGGTGGTCTTTGTCAACGGCGATCACTTCGGTGCCCTGCCGTCCGGACCAAGCAGCGCTGAGCTGCGCGATGCGACGACCCTTGGCCTTCCCTATGCCCTGCGCGTGCCGCGCAAGGTCCTGGTGCTCAATGCCGCGACCGGGCTTGACGTGGCCCAGGCTCTCGGTAACGGTGCGGCATTGGTGACCGCCGTCGAACCGCAGGGGGCGGTGACCGAAACCCTGCGCAACATCGACCCGCACAAATTCGGGGCGCTGCTCGACGATGCCCGGGTCGACTGGCACAGCATTGCGGCGCGCACCTGGCTGGCCCGCGACCGCGACAGCTACGACCTGGTCATTCTGCCGACCCTCGGCAGCTTCGGCGGCAGTGCCGGACTCTTCGCCCTGCACGAACAGCCGCTGTTGACCCGCGAGGCGCTGAAGCAGGCCTGGCAGCGTCTGCAACCGCAGGGGATGCTGGCGATGACCGTCTGGGTCGATTACCCGGTGCGGGCACCGCTGCGCCTCCTTGCCACCCTGGTCGAAACCCTGCTTGAGGAGGGGATCGCCGCTCCGGCTGAACGGATCATCGCCGTGCGCGGCTGGGGGACGCTGACCTTCTGCGTGCTGCGCTCGAAACCGAGTGCGGCCCTGCTGGCCGGGGCGCGCCGCTTTGCCAACCACTGGGGATTCGACCCGATCCTGCTACCCGATCTCGAGCCTCAAGAACGCCAGCGTTACCATCATTTGCAGGATGATAGACTGTTTGAACTGTTCGATGGCCTGCTGGGACCCGAGCGCGTGAAGCTCTACCATGATTATCCGTTCCGCATCGCCCCGGTCAACGATGACCGGCCGTTCTTCTCGCAGTTTTTGCGCTGGGGACGCCTGGCCGAGCTGATCAGCCTCTACGGCCAGCGAACCATGCCGTTTCTCGAAATCGGCATGCTGGTCGCCGCCCTGGCGGCACTGGTGCTGTCGTTGCTGGCTGCGCTGCTGATCCTGCTGCCGCTGCTGCGGCTGCCGGGGGGAGGCGGGCGCCGCATGACGTTGCTCTATTTCGGCGGGCTGGGGATCGGCTACATGTGGGTGGAGCTGGCGCTGATTCACCGCTTCGTGCTCTATCTCGGCCAGCCGATCTATGCGGCGGCGCTGGTGGTCGGCGTGCTGCTGGTCGGTTCAGGCGTCGGCAGCGCGCTGAGCGGAGGTCTGGACGAGTGCAAGCCCGGGCGCTGGGCCGGCACTGTCGCCGGCACCCTTGTCCTGGTGGCCCTGCTGCTCGGACCGCTGCTACAGGCGACCCTGCAGTTTCCCCTCCCGGCGCGGGTTGTCATAGCGGTACTGCTGCTGACGCCGCTGGCGATGCTGATGGGGACCCCCTTCCCCCTCGGCCTGCGCCGGCTCGGTCAATTGCGGCCGCAGGAGGTTGCCTGGGCCTGGGCGATCAACGGCTGTTTGTCGGTGGTGAGCGCAGCGCTGGCAACCCTGGTGGCGGTTGAGGTCGGGTTCAGTCTGTTGCTGCTGCTTGCCGCTGTGGCTTACCTGTTGCCGGCAACGGCGCGGCTGGGGATGCCGTCCTGAAGAGCTGGTGCACTTCCCCCTCGACTACCGGCGGCTGTAATTTCAGCACCATGAGCGTATAATTAAGATAGAGGGGGGAAATATTCGGAGGGAAGGAGGCAGCCTATCGAAACAGAAACAGGAAATACGCGACAATGTTCGAAGATTCGGGCGGGTGCAAGCCGCCGGATATACCTGTGAACAGGAAAATTCCATAGTATAGAAAGAAGGCCCGGCCAATATGTGGCGGGCCTTACACGTTGCCACAGAGAAAAGCGGAAAAACCCGGCGGGGAGAATCTCGCTGAAATCCTCCTGACCTGCTTTGTGGCGTATATCTGTTGATCCCCTCCCCTGCCCTCTCTCAAACCGGCACCACGTAACGGTACACCGCCCAGAAATGGCAACCGCTGCCAGCCAACACGAACAGATGCCAGATGCTGTGATTGTAGGGGATCTTGTCGATGGCGTAGAAGAACACCCCCAGCGTGTAAATCAGCCCGCCGGCCACCAGCCACCAGAACCCCGCCAACGGCAGCACCGCGAGCAGCGGCTTGAGCACCACCACCACCAGCCAGCCCATGGCGAGATAGATAACCGGCCCCAGCACCAGCAGCCGGTGGGTCAGAAAAACCTTGAGCAAGGAGCCGGCCGCCGCCAAGCCCCAGACCACGCCGAACAGCGACCAGCCCCAGGCGCCGCGCAGCAGCACCAGGGCAAAGGGGGTATAGGTGCCGGCGATCAGCAGGTAGATGCCGATGTGGTCGAGGATCCGCAGCAGGTATTTGAGTCGCGGGCGCTGGATGCTGTGGTAGAGGGTGGAGATGCTGTAGAAGAGCAGCAGGGTCGCGCCGTAGATGCTGCAGCTGAGGATTCGCCAGGGATCGCCCTGTTGCGCGGTGGCCACCACCAGCAGCACCAGCCCGGCGAGGCTGAGCAAGGCTCCCAGCCCGCAAGAGAGGCTGTTGGCCAGCTCCTCGCCGCGACTGTAGGGATAGAGGCGCTGTCGGAGTTCGTCTTTGTGCATAGCCTTTAGTTTAGCCGGAAATCACGCAAAGAGTATATTCAACCCTCTCGCGCTTTTTCAGGCCGGCCTTCCAAGCCCCGAGATCCGCTCCAATTCCACTTTATTACAGCCCTCCCCCTCTCCAGCGCACAATTCCGGTAGACTAGTAGAAACCTGTAAAGAAGCAACGGCACGGGTCCCCTGAATTGGAGGAGTAGGCGATGCTGATCATCGGCGTTGATACCGGCGGCACCTTTACCGACTACATCTGGCAGGATGGCGAAGAACAGGGGGAATATAAGCTGCTCTCCACCCCGCAGAATCCCGCCGAAGCCGTACTGGCGGGCCTGCGGCATATCGCCGGGGAGAGACCCTATCAGCTGATTCATGGCTCGACCGTGGCGACCAATGCCCTGCTCGAAAAAAAAGGCGCCAGAACCGCGCTGATCACCAATCGAGGTTTTGAAGACCTGATTGAAATCGCCCGTCAGGACCGCCCCGAACTCTACCAGCTGCAGGTGGTCAAGAATCCGCCGCTGGTACCGGCTGAATATCGCTTCGGCCTGCCCGGCCGCGTCGATCAGAGCGGCGAGATTATCGAGGAGCTGGATGAAACAACGCTCAGTTCACTGCTGGAGGAGCTCGAAAGCGCAAACATCGAATCGATCGCGGTGTCGCTGCTCTTCTCCTTCAGTAACCCAGAGCATGAACTGTTAATAGGTAAGTCTCTGCAATCCCTGAAGCTGCCGATCTCGCTATCGCATCAGACCCTGGCTGAATTCCGCGAATATGAACGCACCTCCACCACAGTCATCAATGCCTACGTGGCACCGAAGATGGAGTCCTATCTGGCTGAACTCGAAACGGAAGTCGGTCCCAACAGTTTCCGCATCATGCAGTCGAACGGCGGCTCGATATCGGCAAAAACCGCGCGCCGCGAATCGGTGCGCACCATCCTTTCGGGCCCGGCCGGCGGTGCCGTTGGCGCGGCAACCATCGGTCGCCAGAGCGGCCAGCATAAACTGATCAGCTTCGATATGGGCGGCACCTCGACCGATGTCAGTCTGATCGATGGCGAACTGCCGCTGACCACCGAATCGACCATCGCCGGCTATCCGGTCAAGGTGCCGATGATCGATATCCACACCGTTGGAGCCGGGGGCGGTTCCATCGCGCGCCTCGACCGCGGCGGTTCGCTGCAGGTCGGCCCGCAGAGTGCCGGAGCCGATCCCGGTCCGATCTGCTATGGCAAGGGTCAGGAGCTGACCGTCACCGATGCCAACCTTTTTTTGGGTCGCCTGATTCCCGACCAGTTTCTCGGCGGGGAAATGACCCTGGAGGCCGCGAAGGTCGGCCTAAACATGCGGGCCTTTGCCGCCGAAATGGAGCTCGAACCGGCCGAATTGGCCGAAGGGATTCTGGCGGTGGCCAATACCACCATGGAACGCGCAATCAAGAAGATCTCGGTTGAAAAAGGATTCGATCCACGCGAATTCTGCCTCTTCTCCTTCGGCGGTGCCGGCGGCATGCATGCAGTCGATCTGGCCCGGCTGCTGCAAATCCCCAAGGTGATGATCCCTACCGCGCCGGGCATCCTGTCGGCCTGCGGCATGCTGTTTGCCGATGTCATCAAGGACTATTCCCAGACCGTGATGCTCGGCCAGGAACAGGCCGCCCCGGCCCGACTGAAAGGGCTGTTAGCTCCGCTGGAACGACAGGCAGAAATGGACCTGCAACTCGAAGGGGTGCCGCAAAACCGGATCGAACTCCAGCCGTTACTCGATATGCGCTACTGCGGTCAATCCTTTGAACTGATGGTGCCGCTGAGCGATGACTTCATCGCCGCTTTCCATCGGAAACATGCGCAGGTCTACGGCTACAGCAACCCGCACAGTCCGCTTGAGGTCGTCAACCTGCGCTTGAGAGCCTTCGGCCGTCCGCCGCGTCAGGCCGCGCAGAGGCTGCCGGCCGGCGGCTCTGCCCCTGAGCACCAGGCGCGACTGGGCACAAACTCAACGGTCTTCAGCGGCCAGGCGTTCGCAACCACCATCTTCGAACGTGCGAGGCTGGTCCCCGGCAATCAGATTCAGGGTCCGGCCATTCTGGTGGAATACAGTTCGACCATTGTCCTGCCGCCCGATTGCCGAGCGACGGTTGATCCCTATGGCCATCTGCTGATCGACCTGCAAGGAATTCTACCATGAAGGTCAATCCAATCCTGCTGCAGGTTTTTCGCAACCGTTTTATCGCCATCGCCGAAGAGATGGGGGTCACCCTCGGCCGCACCTCCTTTTCGCCCAACATCAAGGAACGGCGTGATTATTCCTGCGCCCTGTTTGATGCTGGCGGCGATATGATTGCCCAGGCCGCGCATATCCCGGTCCATCTCGGCTCGATGCCGTTGTCGGTCAAGGCCGCGATTGCCGCAGTGCCGATGGCCGCCGGCGACATGGTGATGCTCAACGACCCATTTTGTGGCGGCACCCACCTGCCCGATATCACCCTGGTCGCGCCGGTCTACCTTGACGCGTCTGTAAATCCGGCCTTTTACGTCGCCAACCGCGCCCACCATTCCGACGTCGGCGGCATGACTCCCGGTTCGATGCCGGTTTCAACCAGTATTTTCCAGGAGGGGCTGATCATTCCGCCGACCAAACTGGTGGAGCAGGGCGAGATTGATCGCAAACTGCTCGATTTCCTGTTGCGCAATGTGCGAACGCCGCAGGAACGCGAAGGAGATTTTGCCGCCCAGATCATGGCCAACCTGACCGGCGTCGACCGCTGCCGGCAGCTGATCGCCAAATACGGACAGCAGGAGGTCGATCTTTACGCCGCACACCTCAACGATTATGCCGAGCGGATGATGCGCCAGACCATCGCCGGGATTCCAGACGGTCGTTACCGGTTTGAGGACTCTCTCGATTCGGATGGATTTTCCGACCGGGAGGTGCCGCTCAAACTCTGCCTGGAGATCAATCAGGATCGGGCTCATCTCGATTTCAGCGCCTGTGCCGACCAGGTGACCGGCAGTGTCAACGCCGTCTATGCCATCACCCTCTCGGCGGTGCTCTATTGTTTCCGCAGCCTGATCGAGGAGGATGTGCCGACCAACGCCGGCATCGCCCGGCCGCTACAGATCACCACCAGGCCGGGTAGCCTGGTAGACGCCTGCTTCCCGGCCGCGGTCGCCGGAGGCAACGTCGAAACCAGCCAGCGCATCGTCGACCTGGTGCTGGGCGCGCTGGCCAAGGCGATCCCGGCAAGAATCCCCGCCGCCAGCCAGGGCAGCATGAACAACACCAGCATCGGCGGCCTCGATCCGCGTAGCGGCCAACCCGTCAGTTACTACGAAACCCTGGCCGGGGGCTGCGGCGCAGGCGCCGGTCGGCAGGGTGCCAGCGCTGTGCACTCGCACATGACCAATACCCTCAACACCCCGGTCGAGGCGTTGGAGTACGCCTACCCCTTCAGGGTCACCGAATACAGCATCCGCCACGATTCAGGCGGCGCGGGGAAACAGCGCGGCGGCGACGGGCTGGTCCGCGAGATTGAACTGCTGGCCGAGGCCGAGGTCACCGTCCTTTCCGAGCGGCGCAGCACGGCGCCGTACGGCTTGCAGGGTGGCGAACCTGGCAAGTCGGGGCTGAACCAGGTCATCCGCCAAGGACAATCGGTAGTCCTGCCCGGCAAGTTCACCACCCGCCTCAAGTCGGGCGAACGCCTGCGGATTGAAACCCCCGGCGGTGGGGGCTGGGGGAGAAAAGAAAAATAATAAATCCATCATTCAAGGGATTTATGCTTAGAAGATGAGGGGCCTATGAAGTTCCGCACCAAACTGCTGATCCTGTTACTGACGATCACCCTTCTGCCGTTGAGCCTCAGCTTCCTTACCCAGCGCACCGCAATTCTGCATTTCGGCAACAAACTGGCGGGTGATACCCGTGCCCTGCTGAGCAGTAGTGCAGTCACCCTGCTCCACGCACTGGTCGATGATTACGGTCGGATTCTCAAACGGGATAAAGCGATGGCCCGCCTGACGCTGAAGATTCAGGCGCAGGCGGTTGAAAGAAGGCTCTTCTCTGCAGCTCCGATAGATCCCCAGCCGATCTTCTTCTCCGCCGATTACGCATCCCCGCTACGCCAGCCACAGGATCTGATGGTGAGCCAGAAACGACGACGCCCAGGCAAGGATGGCAAACTGATTCCGATACCGGTCTCCTATTCCCAGCAGGTCATTTTTCTCGCAAACGGGACAAAGCCTGAGGCGGTTACCGATGAACTCAGGCGGATGAGCAGTATGCCCGAGGTCTACCGCAGCATGCACGAGATACAACCGGATCTCTTCCTCTGGCACTATACGGCGCTGGAGTCGGGGATTCATTCCAGCTACCCCGGCAAAGGCGGCTACCCAAGCGACTATGACCCCAGGCAACGCCCCTGGTACCAAGACGCGGTCGCAAAAGGGGGGCCGATCCAACAGATCTTGACCGACTTGACGACCGGCTCGCTGATCATGACCATGGCGGAGCCGATTCATACCCCAGCGGGAAAACTGGTCGGCGTCACGGCGCTGGATATCGACTATCGACAATTCTTTGTCGACTGGACTATTCCGGCTGACTGGACCGACCACGCCGAAAACATGGTCCTCATCTATCACGAAAATGCATCCGATCCGCAGCAGAAAGTTGAAATTCTGCTCAACAGCCACATCCACGTCGACACTCAATCGTCGGACTGGCGGATGCCGGTAGAACGCAGGTATCTGGATCTGTCAACTGCACAATTACGCGAAATTCAACAGGATTTTCTGGCTGGGAATTCCGCCGTCCGGCAGATCCCCTATCAGGGGCAGGAAGCCCTCTGGGCCTACGGCTCGCGGATTGCGGATGAGCCCTTCCCGCTGGTGATTGTGCCCTACCGGCAGATTCTGGCCAAGGCGGTTGATGCCGAAAACGATGTCAACCAACAGATCGCCCTGAGCATCACCATCAGCGCCGCCCTGACAATTATCGTTGTCGCCGCAGCTATCCTGTTGGCGATCAACCGTTCGCGCAGCGTCACCCAACCGATTATGCAACTGGCGACGGCGGCAAACCAACTGGCAGAAGGTAACTTTGATGCCAAAGTCGAAATTCACAGCGGTGACGAGATGGAAGACCTGGGTAATATTTTTAATGGGCTGGGTAGCCGGCTAAAAGAACGCGAGCAGATGAAACAATCGTTGATCCTGGCCAAGGAGATCCAACAACAGCTGCTGCCAGATTCTGCCCCCAGCTGCCAGAACTTCGATCTGGCCGGATACAGCCTCTACTGTGATGAAACCGGAGGAGATTATTTCGACTTTATCCCTTTGAAGAATTCGGATCAGGGACGAATCGGCTTAGCCGTCGGCGATGTCTCGGGACACGGCATCGGAGCCGCGCTGGTAATGGCAACCGCCCGGGGAGTTCTCCACTCGCTGGCTGAACGCCATGGCTCCGATCTCGAAAAAACCTGCAAAGAGCTCAATTACCAGCTCAGCCGCAGCACAGATGATGCCTATTTCATGACCCTATTTTATGGCATCCTCGACCCCGCTGAGTGCTCTTTGCGTTGGATATCGGCCGGCCACGCCCCCATTTTCTTCTATCGTGC
>JAUXIR010000077.1 GCA_030620915.1 Geopsychrobacter sp.
GGTCGATCTCGCCTATGGCGTCCCCGGCCTCGGTCGGTTCCGGGTTAATGTCTTCAGCCAACGCAGCAGTGTTTCGGCAGTTTTTCGTGCGATTCCTTTCAAGGTCTTGACCCTCGACGAACTCAACCTGCCCAAAATTCTTAAAAAAATCTCGAATGAACAGCGGGGGCTGGTGCTGGTCACCGGCGCGACGGGTACGGGTAAATCGACCACCCTGGCGGCGATGCTTGACTATATCAACAGCAATCGCACCGAACATATCGTCACCATTGAGGACCCGATCGAATATCTGCATCGCGATCGTAAATGCATCATCAATCAACGCGAAGTCGGCTTCGATACCGACAGTTTCGCCGTCGCCCTGAAAAGTGCCCTGCGCCAGGATCCCGATGTTATCCTGGTCGGTGAGATGCGGGATCTCGAGACCACAGAGACCGCCCTTGCCGCGGCAGAAACAGGCCACCTGGTTCTTTCGACCATGCACACCATCGATGCCCCCGAAACCATCACCCGCATCGTCGCCATGTTCCCCCCCCACCAGCAACGTCAGATCCGCCTGCAGCTTTCGGGAGTCCTCAAGGGAGTTATCTCCCAACGCCTGATCCCGCGCGCACAGGGCAAGGGCCGGGTCGCCGCGGTTGAGGTCATGGTCTCGACCGCACGGATTCGTGACCTGATCGACGACCGTGAAAAAACATCACTCCTGAAAGATACCATCGCCCAGGGTCATACCACCTACGGCATGCAGACCTTCGACCAGTCCTTGATGAAACTGGTACATGACAACATCATCAGCTTTGACGAAGCGCTACGGCAGAGTTCGAATCCCGATGATTTCAAACTCAAGTTCTCGGGGATCTCATCGACCGCAGACTCCTCGTGGTCAGATTTCGAGAGTGGCCAGCAAGAGATCGGCAAACAGGAAGCGGCAGAGGCAGAAAGTGGAGAAATCAAAATCGAACGCTTCTGACCTCCTTGCCCGCGCCCTGCGAATTCTTGGGCGCCGTGATCACAGCGAAGCCGAACTGCGCCAAAAACTCGAGCGGTTCGGCTTTTCTCCATCTGCAATCGATGAGGTGATCGAACGCTGCTACAGCTATAATTACCTGAACGACGAACGCTATGCCCAGGCCAAAAGCCGCGAGATGCTGCGCAACGCCGCGGAGTCGGGCCGAGAATCCTGCTGGAACTGCGGCGCCGGGGGATCAAAGAGAGCCTGGCCCATGCGGCGCTACAAAGCGCCACTGAAGAGATCCCCCCTGAAGAGGTTTTTCTTCAGCAGCTTGAGCGCCGCTTCGCCGGTTTCAATTATGCAGCAGCCAACGACAAGGAGCGCCGCCGGGTGGTCAGCTATTTCCAACGACGCGGTTTTAGCCTCGGGACGATCTTTTCGCTGCTGAAAGACAATCCTCACCCCGATAAAAAATAAAAACAGGGGCTTTTCATAGGCCGCATCTTCAATTATCATCCACCATTCTATGAATTTTACCGCCGAAAACATTCGGCCGTGTTGACTTTAAAAGGATACGACCATGACAGGCTCAGAGATTCGCGCCCGCTTCCTCAAATATTTCGAAGACCGTGGCCACACCATCGTCTCCTCCTCTTCGCTGGTACCGCATAATGACCCGACCCTGCTCTTTACCAACGCCGGGATGAACCAGTTCAAGGACTGCTTCTTAGGTGCCGAGAAACGCGATTATGTCCGCGCCTGTTCATCGCAAAAATGTGTCCGCGCCGGCGGTAAACATAACGACCTCGAAAATGTCGGCCGCACCGCGCGGCATCACACCTTCTTCGAGATGCTCGGCAATTTCTCCTTCGGCGACTATTTCAAAAAGGAAGCAATTGCCTATGCCTGGGAATTTCTGACCGTGGAGATGGGGCTGGATAAAGACCGGCTCTACGTCTCGGTCTACACCACCGACGACGAGGCGGCCGATATCTGGCACCAGCAGGAAGGGGTGCCGAAAGAGAGGATCTTCCGTTTCGAGGAGGACAACTTCTGGTCGATGGGCGACACCGGCCCCCGCGGTCCCTGCTCGGAAATCTTCTATGACAACGGTCCCGAGATCGGCTGCGATTCACCCGATTGTACCGTCGGTTGTGACTGTGATCGCTACATGGAGATCTGGAATAATGTCTTCATGCAATACGATCGACAGCCGGATGGCGAACTGGTTCCGCTGCCGAAACCGGCGGTCGATACCGGCATGGGCCTGGAACGGATCACCACCGTCATCCAGGGCAAGCAATCGAATTATGATACCGACCTGCTGCGCGCCATCATCAGCCACATCGAACAACTCTCGGGCAAAACCTACGGCGAGATTGCTGAGAATGACGTCTCGATGCGGGTCATGGCCGACCACAGCCGAGCGGCCGCCTTCTTGATTGCCGACGGCGTGCTCCCTTCAAACGAAGGGCGTGGTTATGTATTGCGACGCATCATGCGCCGTGCGATGCGGCACGCCAAGATGCTCGGCTTCGAAGATCCGGTCCTCTATAAAACCGCGACCTTCGTTCTGCAATACATGGCACAAGCCTTTCCGGAAGAAGCCAAACGGAGTGATTTTGTCGCCAAGGTGGTCCAGAACGAAGAGGAACGCTTCATCCAGACCCTGGGCAACGGCCTGCGGATTTTGCAGGACGAGATCGCCAAACTGGCGGAGAAAAAACAGAAGACTATCCCCGGCGAGACGGTCTTCAAGCTCTATGACACCTATGGCTTTCCGGTCGACTTGACTGCGGATATCGTTGAGAAAGACGGCTATATCCTCGATGAAGCAGGATTTGAAGCCTGCATGGACGAGCAACGCAAAAAAGCCCGTGCCCACTGGAAGGGTTCAGGGGAAGAGGCGATTTCGGCCATCTACAAAAAGCTTGTCGATCAGGGGATCAACTCAACCTTCAACGGCTACCAGAGTCTTGAAGAGCAAAGCGAGGTTTCGGCCCTGCTCCGCGATGGCGAACTGATCGAAGCAGCGGCTTGCGGTGAAACGGTCGAGGTTATCTGCGCCACGACCCCCTGCTACGGCGAATCGGGGGGACAGGTCGGCGACAGCGGCAGCATCACCAGCGATGAAGCGAGCCTGCGGATCATTGAAACCCGCAAGCCTCTCCCCGACCTGCTGGTCCATAGTTGCGAAGTCGTAACCGGCGCCATCCAAACCGGAGCGAAGGTCAAAATCAAGGTCGATGCCGCGCGGCGTCTGCAGATCGTGCGTAACCATACCGCGACCCACCTGCTGCAATCCGCGCTGCAGAAGATTCTCGGTGAGCATATCAAACAGGCCGGTTCTCTGGTCACCCCTGAGCGCCTGCGCTTCGACTTCACTCACTTCTCGCCGGTAAGCAACAAAGAGCTTCAGCAGATCGAGGAGCTGGTTAACGCCGAGATTCGCCGCAATAGCACGGTATCCAATCGGGAAATGGCGGCGGATGAAGCGATTGAAGCCGGGGCCATGGCCCTTTTCGGTGAAAAATATGGGGATCGGGTCCGGGTTGTCGAAGTCGGCGACTTCTCCATGGAGCTGTGCGGCGGCACCCATGCCGAGGCCGCTGGAGACATCGGGCTCTTCCGCATCCTCAGTGAGGCCGGGATTGCTGCGGGTGTCCGCCGAATTGAAGCCATCACCGGCGATACTGCCCTTGAACAGGTCCATCAGCAACAGCAGACCCTCAGCCAGCTCGGAAAAATACTCAAGACCGATCCGGCGAATCTGGAACAACGGTTGCTGAAACTTCTGGATAACCAGCGCCTGCTCGAAAAAGAACTGGAGCAACTGCAGGCAAAGGTCAACGCCGACCTCGGTGGTGACCTGATATCTCAGGTGCAAGAGGTTGACGGAGTCAAACTTCTGGCGGTCCGTGTCGATGGCAGCGATGGCAAACAACTACGCGAGCTTTCCGACCAGCTCAAAGACAGGCTCCCCTCGGCGGTTATGGTCTTGACTGGCTCCTGTGATGACAAGGTCCCACTGCTGGTCGTCGTCACCAAAGACTTAACCGGTCAGATTGCCGCAGGAGATTTGATCAAACCCCTGGCCGAAATTGTCGGGGGTCGCGGTGGTGGGCGTCCCGACATGGCGCAAGCCGGCGGTAAGGATACCGGTCAGATCGATAATCTTTTGGCCGCAGCTCCAGAACAGCTCAGGGCATTGTTGAACAAAAATTAAAAAGTCACCTCAATCAAGTGACTTTCGTTTAAGACCGGGTACAGTTGTGGTGTTGCATTGCATGCAGCCACCGCATAAGGATAGACCATGAAATCTGGGGCACTGATTCAAACTGCGGAGCAAGAAGAATACATTCATCCAAAACATGATCGTTTCTTCTTGCGCGATGTCGTCACGGCACTGGAGAACCCGGACCTTTCGGTTCATCGCGGCAGGATTGAGGTTGGCGGTGAGATTATTCCCCATCCCCACGATCTCCAGACCGAAACCTTCTATATCCTTTCCGGTGAGGCCATTTGCACCATCGGGGAGAGAAGCTACCCGGTATCCGCCGGTCACTGTTGCGTTGCCCCGCCTGGAACCATGCATGGCTTGAAAAACTCGGGAGACCAGCCAGTCGAGTTACTGGCCCTTTTCACGCCGCCCCTGAAGTAGAGCGGTTGTTTCGGAGTCGTTTGGTGAAACTTGCACAGCGCACACAACCAGAGGTGACCCTTGAACAGGAGGGGAAAAGCATGCTGATCGTTGATGATGAACCGATCATCCGCGACCTCTGTGCCCGAGCCCTCAAGGGCTTCAAAATCCTCCAGGCAAATGATGGACAGGAAGCAACGGAACTTTTGAGACAACATGAGGTTGACGTTGTCCTCACCGACGTGATGATGCCGCGCCTGAATGGCCTCGACCTGCTGCGTCAGATCAAGGAAGAGACTCCCGATCAAATTGTCATTTTGATGACCGGCTATACCGAAAAAGAGGTCATCCTGCAGGCGCTGAAAGCCGGCGCCGATGAATTCATCAGTAAGCCCCTCAATCTACTCCAGTTACGCACCATCATCGACAAAACGCTTGAAAAGCAGAGCCTGCGAAAACAGATATCGAGCCTGCAGCAGGCAGACAAACTCAAGAGTGAATTTCTCGGTCTTATTTCACACAAACTGAAGACCCCGGCCACCGCCATTTCGCTCTTCATCCAGAATATCGCCGACGGCATCATCGACCTGGAGGATCCCGGTTTTCGTCAGGTACTCGGCATGGTCCAGGCTGAAACCCTGCACATGGAACATCTAATCCAGGATCTACTCTATTTCAGCCAGTTCATCCTCGATGATAAACCCGCCCAACTCCAACAGATTGAACTCGGCAAGGTTACCCGCCAGGTCTGTAGCAACATGGAGCCCCTGGCTGCGGCTAAACTACAAAAATTTGAAATAAAAATTGATGTCCCCTTCTCGCCCGAACCGCTCAACCTGGATCGTGAACGAACCTCTTTCATCTTACGCGCCCTGCTCGACAACGCGATTAAATTCACCCCCGAGGGTGGTTCAATCCTGCTCGAAGGCAGCCTGGTCGATCAGGATGCAATCTTACGCATCCGCGACACCGGTCCGGGTATCCCCAAGACAGAGCTGACCAAGATTTTCTCCAAATTCTATCAGGTCGATCCGACCAATACCGGCCAGGTGCGTGGTTTCGGCCTCGGGCTCTACTACGCGCGCGAGTTTGCCCGCTCAATGGGCGGCGAACTGAGCATCGAAAGCAATCAAAGCCTCGGCACAGTCGCCACCATCAAACTCCCGCACAACTGAGGACTCTTCCAGCCCCATAATCCCGCTAAACCCTTTTATTCCGCCGCTCTTTTGTGCTATATCTCATCTTTTGTCCTGCCTGAGGATTTTCCTTAGCAAGGAGCGTTGATTATATGTTCAAAGGAACCACAATCTGCTGTGTGCGCCGCGACAATCAGATCGCCCTGGGTGGCGATGGTCAGGTCACACTCGGCCATACGGTGATGAAGCATGGCGCACGTAAAATCCGCCGCCTCTACCAGGAGAAGGTGCTGGCCGGTTTTGCCGGCAGTACCGCCGATGCCTTCACCCTGTTCGAGAAGTTCGAGGCCAAACTGCAGGAGCACCGGGGCAATCTGCCACGCGCAGCGGTCAGTCTGGCCAAGGACTGGCGTACCGACAAGTTTCTACGCACACTCGAAGCCCTGTTGATCGTTGCCGACAAAGAGAACACCCTGGTCATTTCCGGGGCTGGAGATGTCATCGAACCGGATGACGGAGTCGCGGCTATCGGTTCCGGCGGCAGCTTTGCCCTGGCTGCGGCCCGTGCGCTGCTGGCCGATACCGATCTGCCGCCAGCCATTATCGCTGATAAAGCCCTGCACATCGCGGCCGATATCTGTATCTATACCAATGACCATATCGCTATTGAGGAACTCTCGTGACCAATTTCACCCCGCGCGAAATCGTTTCGGAACTCGACCGCTACATCGTCGGCCAACAAAATGCCAAACGCGCAGTCGCCATCGCGCTGCGTAATCGTTGGCGGCGTCAGCAAGTGCCCGCCGAGCTCCGTGATGAGATTGCGCCTAAGAATATCATCATGATCGGGCCGACCGGGGTCGGCAAAACCGAGATTGCAAGACGTCTGGCCAAGCTGGCCCAGGCCCCCTTCATCAAGGTTGAAGCGAGTAAGTTTACCGAGGTCGGCTATGTCGGACGTGATGTCGAAAGCATGGTGCGCGACCTGTTCGAACTGGCGATTACCATGGTGCGGGAAGAGGAAGCCAAATCTCTACGCATCAATGCCGAATATCAGGCCGAAGAAAGCCTGCTCGATCTGTAGCTTCCGGGAGATCCCTACCGTTCCCCTGACAA
>JAUXIR010000113.1 GCA_030620915.1 Geopsychrobacter sp.
GGGTCTCGCCCAGGGGGCCATGCAGCTTAATCTGTCGCTCCTGAGAAAGGGGGGCGCTAAAGGCAATCCTCTCCCCCTCGTAGATCACCAGATAACGACCGGCAGGGCGACCCAGCGACAGCCAGAGGCTGGCAATCGCCGCCAGTATGAGCAGTACAATCAGCCAACAATCGGTCCTGGTCAGCCGTGCCCAGAGCGAACCTAACGCCATTGAATCTGATCCTTAAGCCCACTGGTCATTTCGATCCGCCCCTCAGCGCTGACGATCAGACCCTCAACCTCATGAGATTTCTCCAGCAGCGCAAGCCCCTTTACCGGACCGAGGACGAAGGCCGCCGTCGCCAGGGCATCGGCCTCGGCGACAGTCGCTGCCACAACGCTGACGCTCTGACAGGCGCGCGCCGGCAGCCCGGTCTGTGGGTCGAAAATATGGTGATAGCGAACCCCCTCCAGCATGAAGAAGCGCTCGTAGTCACCCGAGGTCACAATCGCGCGGTCACGCAATGCCAAGGTCGCCAGCAGTTCACCCGCCTTGCGTGGATGCTGAATGCCGATCTTCCATGGCCGCTCGCCATGTCCGCCCAACAGGCCGATATCGCCTCCGGCATTGACACTCGCCGATTCAAGCCCGGCAGCCCGCAAAACAGCGAGGGCCCGATCAACGGCATAGCCCTTGGCGATTCCGCCGAGATCAAGCTGTAAATTTGTATCCCGTCGCTCGACCCGCGTGCCCGTGATTGAAACGGCATCTTCGCTAGAAATGGGCAGAACCTGTTTGATTTCTGACAGCTCGGGCACCCTGGGCGTGACGGCCTCGAAGTCCCAGAGCCTTATCAGGCCACCCAAGCCCATATGAAAGGCACCCTCTGACAGCCGGGTAATCCTTTGCCCCAATTGCAGGACAAAAAGCACCTCTGGTTCGACTTCGATCGCGGCGGTGGCGCGATTGATTGCCGATATCTGACTGGTCTCGATCTGGGTCGAAAAACGGCCCTCTTCGCTGCGCATGGCACTAAATGCGTCAGATATCGCCTCTTCTATATCTTTTTCGCCAGACCCAACCGCTTTGATCTCAACCAGGGTGCCCATAATCAAGGCGGTCCGTGCAACTTCGGCTGTAACCTTGGGCCGCAGAGACCAGGAGAGCAGCAGAATCAACAGTAGCGCCGCAATCAGCGCCAGTGGTCGCTTCAGCACGCGGTCTCCCCATCAATTTCACCGATCAGATCATATTCCGATGAATCGGTAATCCGCAGATCGACAATCTGTCCCACCTCGGCCTGCCCGGCGGTAATCAAACAACAGCCATCGACATCCGGCGCCTGTCCGGCACTGCGTCCTTTGAGTAACAGATCGGTCTCTTCGCTGAAGCCTTCAACCAGGACCCTTTCAACCCGGCCGATCCGCCTGCGATTATGTTCGAAGGAGACACGCGCCTGCGCCTTCATCAAGCGGTTCAGGCGACTCTTTTTGGTCCGCGCCGGGATTTGCCCTTCAAGCCGAGCGGCACTGGTGCCTTCTTCACGCGAATAGCTAAAGACGCCGACCCGTTCAAAATGCCCTTCTTCGACAAAATGGAGGAGCTGCTCAAACTGAGCGGGGGTTTCACCCGGAAAACCGACGATAAACGAGGTGCGTAGGGTTAAATCGGGAATCTTCCGGCGCAAGCGTTCCAGTAACAGATGCACGCCGGCCGTATCGAGACGACGGTTCATCTGCCCCAGAATCTGATCATCGATATGCTGCAGCGGGATATCCAGATAGTTGCAAATCTTGTCTTCACTGGCGATCAGATCGATCAACTCATCTTTTATGCCGTCCGGATAGGCATACAAGAGGCGAATCCAGTCTATTTTTTCGATTTTAACCAGTTCGCGCAACAGGGGTTCAATCGCGGCACCATCCTCACGATCGGCACCATAGGCGGTGATATCCTGTGCGATCAGGTTGATCTCACGCACGCCTTTTTCGGCCAGAGCCCGCGCTTCGGTAACCACCGAATCGACACTTCTTGAGCGTAAAACGCCGCGCAATTGGGGAATTATGCAATATGAACAGTGATTGGAGCAGCCATCGGCTATCTTGATATAGCTGGTATAAAAGGGCGTTGAATTGAGCCGCGGGGTGCTGTGGTCATACAGGTAGTCGGGGGCACTGATCTCGGTTGTGGTCTCATCGAGTCCGAGTTGACGCTCGATCAGCTCGACAATCCGCGGCGCATCACTGGTCCCCATGACGAGATCAACCTCTGGCAGTTGCTCCGCCAATTCGTTCCGATAGCGTTGGGGCAAACAACCACTGACGATCAACATGCGACAACGACCGCTTTGCTTATGGTCCGCCACTTCCAGGATGGTCTCGATCGACTCTTCCTTGGCATCTTGAATAAAAGAGCAGGTATTGACGACGATGATATCGGCGAGTGCGTCTTCGGCAATAATCTCAAAACGATCCGGTGGCAGATGCCCGAGCATGACCTCGGCATCCACCAGATTCTTTGGACAGCCCAGGCTGACCAGACTGATCTTCATTTTTTTCACAGTGTTTCCCGTATTTCCGTGCACCGCGCGCCCAATCAGGAACGCATATTTTCAAACTGGAGCTCAATATCAAGGTCTTTCTCTTTTAAGAGCTGCATCACCTGCTGCAGGTCGTCTCTCTTCTTGCCGGTCACCCGGACCTGATCTTCCATGATCTGGGCCTGAACCTTGAGCTTGCTCTCCTTGATCAGCTTAACGATCTCCTTGCCCTTCTCCTTGCTGATCCCCTGCACGATGCTCGCCTTCTGCCGAATCGCTCCCGCGGAGGCGTTCTCTTCGCTACCGTAATTGAAACACTTGCCCGAAAGCTTACGCCGCATCAGTTTTTCGATCAGGATATCCTTGATCGCCTTGAGTTTATACTCATCGGCGGCGAGAATTCTAAGCCCGTCAGCAACCAGCTCAACCTCGTTGGTTGTCCCCTTGAAATCGTAGCGGGTCCCGATCTCCTTGACCGCCTGATTGACTGCATTATCGACTTCCTGCATATCGACCTTCGAAACCACATCAAAACTTGGCATCTCAATAACTCCTTAATTCAATCCGAGAACTACTCTGTCCGGTTTCATGATTTGCGGGCCACGAATCGCCCAGAATCAATGACTTATACCACAGGACCGCCCCGGATAAAAGATCCGGGGCGGTCCTGTTAATACCCTTAACCCTGAATATGAAAGGCGTTAGGCGTAAAGAGTGAGGAGAAAGAATAAAACTGCATAAACTACGTCGGGATCTGCGCCTTCCCCCTCGGCTGCTGATATCTAGCAATCTTGCCGCGCCAGCCTCAGAAGCCCATCTCGGAGCCAGTGGGCCGAACCACCTCGACTCCAGCCGGGCGGATAAACTCGAAAAATTGGGCTGAAAGTCCCCGATTGAAAGCGACATTCGAAAATTCGATCGTCGTGCTGTTGTCCGCCGGATCAACCACGGTGGTTGCCAGAATCGGAAAGTGGTTTCCGACCTGATCATTCTCGACAAAATCAATAACCGCCCGCCGGTCGACCACAATCTGCAGTGACCGAATCAGGCTGGAGACACGCCGAGGCTTCAATTCAAGCACAAAATTGCCATCCTGATCATGATCAGGCAGCGCCCAACGAACCGAGAAATCACGCGAAAGATTCCCCAGACCGGTTAGAAATGTCATTGGATTATCGGAACGCTGCTGGGTCACCTGCCGGATATCGCTGATTATGACCTGGCGGTTTTCAGGCAAGTAGACCCACATGGTCTGCGAATTTGAGACGACTTCCTGCCGGGTCGGCTCTTGATATTCCCAGCGGAACATCGCCAGCGGGACACTGCTCTCCCCCCGATAATCAAAGCGAAAACTGACGTAGCCGCGCCCACGTTGAGTACGTTCAATCGCGGCGATCTGCGATTGTTGAAAGAAATCGCCCTGAAAATCAAAGATGCCGGACTTGTTCGTACCCCGTGCCTTAACCACATCGGCCTTAAACGGGTTCTGTAAGGCATCGGCGACATCGTTCAAACTGATATTTGCCGCACCACAAAGCCCCGGCAGCAATAACAACAACAACAGCAAAAAATATTTCTTCATTTCATCCTCCTTCACGGCTGATTTTTTTTGAACACAAGGTTTTCGAGTCTAACGAAGTTTCTTATCTACTGTTCCGACCTGCAAAAATCTTTCCCGCAGTGGCCAGAGCAGCTACTCAGCCAACAGGATATCAAGGGCTGAACGCTCTAAACCGACCAGGACCTCTGCCCGCTCCCGACTTTTACTCCAACTGAATTCGGCAGAGAAAAAGGCCGCAAAGTCAGGGATATCAAGCGGGGCTAGGCTCAGTTCGGGTGGTGTGGGCAGGGTTCGTAAGCCTCGATACTGATCGAAATAACCAACAAAGACCGAAGCCAGCACATTCCCCAGCTCCATCAATACCGAGCGTGCCGCTTCATCAAGCAGGGACAGATCCTGCCCCGCCATCAGTGTTTTAACGACTTCAAGCGCCATTTTCTCCGGCAGATCGATATAAATCCCACCCTCCAGGGCGCCAGACAGGCCGAGGCGCACATCTACACCGGGAGTTCGTAAAGACGCCGGAGCAATCCCGATATTGATTTCGCCACCCAGCATCATCTTAAGCGAGGCGGCAGCACGATCAAGCGCTGCCTGTATCGACTTATTCAGACGGAGTTGCTGCTGCGGATTGAGCTTTTCAGGCGCCAATGTTAAATCCTTGTGCAGTGACTAACGTTTGCGTTCCAGCAATCCTTGAATATCGAGGATGAAAACAATCCGACCATCGCCTAGAATAGTACCACCACCCAGGCCGCGTAACCGATCGATCGGGCTCGGCAGCCCCTGCACAAAAACTTCGCTCTGTCCGGCAAAGTTATCAACGACCAGGCCAATTTTACGCCCAAGAACTTCGGTAATCACCACGGCCACCCGCTCTACGGCCTTCGGAATCGGCAAAGCCAAAATCTTGCGTAATGAAATCAGCGGCAGAAGTTCTTCGTTGAAGGAAAAAACCCGTTGCTTGCCACTGGTCTGAATCTGGCTGCGCTCAATCTCGATGGTTTGCAGCACCCGCGTGATCGGCAGAGCCACCTGCTTGTTATCAACATTGAGCAGTAACACCTTGATGATGGCGACCGATAGTGGCAGCTTGAGGGTAAAGCGGGTGCCGCGAGCGGGTGCGGCATCGATATGCAGCACACCGCCGAGCTTTTCTACTGCGGCCTTGACCACATCCATCCCGACGCCGCGACCAGAGGTGTCGGTCACTTGACTGGCCGTCGAAAAACCAGGCAGACAGACCAGCTGCAGAGCATCATAATCACGCATCACTTCAGCCTGTGCCGGACTGATCAGGCCCTTTTCAACCGCGCTTCGGCGCAACATCGCCGGATCCATCCCGCGTCCGTTGTCTGCAACCTGTAACATAACCTGGTCACGCTGCCGCCAGGCACGAACGGTGATGGTTCCTTGATCCTCGATCCCATGATCAATCGCATTGCGGATCATGTGGATCAGGGGATCGGCCAACTCTTCCAGGATGGCCCTGTCCAGTTCGATGCCGGTGCCCTCAAGCTCAAAACGGATATCCTTGTTCGACTTGCGCGCCAGATCGCGCACCAGTCGGGGAAGCCTTCCGGTCACACTGTCGATCGGCATCATGCGGACCTGAAGAACCTGATGGTGGAGATCCTTGACCAGTCGGCCCAGCCTTCCCAGGCCATCTTTTAATGAATCCCAATTTTCATCACCGGCGGCGCTCTGCAGCATGTAGCGATTTGTGATCAGCTCCCCGGTGAGACTGATAAAGCGATCGAGCAGATCAGTACCGACCCGAACCGTTGCACCGCCTGCAACCGTCGCAGCGGCAACCTTCTCCTGCGGGACACCAACCTCGA
>JAUXIR010000151.1 GCA_030620915.1 Geopsychrobacter sp.
CTTCGTCGCTGGCTTTGTGCGCCAGCATCGGACCGGGGATCAGGTCTCCGATAGCATAGATGCCGGGGGCTTTGGTCTGGTAGTTTTCATCGACCTCGAGAAAGCCCTCCTCATTGGCGGCCAGACCGACGCTATCGAGTCCAAGCCCCTGGGTTTGCGCCCGTCGACCGGTTGCAACCAGAATAATTTCGGCCTCGATGGTTTCCACGCCTTTTTTGCTGCTGAGACCGATCCTGAATCCGTCTTTTGTTTTTTCCGCAGATTCGACCTTGGTTTCAAGGCGAACCGCCAGTCCCTGTTTGACCAGGCTGCGTTGCAGCATTTTGGCTATCTGTGGATCGGTGCCGGGAATCAGTTGCGGCAGCATTTCGACGACGGTCACGCGGGTTCCGAGGCGGCTCCAGACCGAACCCATCTCAAGCCCGATAACGCCACCACCGACAACCAGCATCGATTTGGGAACCTGGGGCAGGGAGAGGGCTTCGCGTGCCGAAATGATTGCCTCGCCGTCAAAGCGCAGGTGGGGCAATTCAATGGCCTCGCTACCGGTCGCCAGTAGCAGGCGCTCGGCCTTGAGGATCAGGCTCTCTTTGCCGGAAACTTCAACCTGCTGCACCCCATCGGTCGCGGCCAGGATCTTGGCGTTGCCGGTAAAGGAGTCGATCTTGTTCTTCTTGAACAGTCCCGCAATACCGCCGGTCAGTTTGGCAACGATCTCTTCCTTGCGGGCCATGAATTTTTTCAGATCAAAACGGATATTATCGCAACTGATCCCGTGGACATCGAGACCGTTATTCATTTTATATAATTGCTCACTCGACTCGAGCAGGGCCTTACTCGGAATGCAGCCTTCGTTGAGGCAGACGCCGCCCAGGGTCGGGCGCTTGTCGATAACTGCAACCCTTAATCCGAGTTGTGCACCACGAATGGCGGCCACGTAGCCGCCAGGGCCAGCACCGATTATCAGCAGGTCGTAAACTTGTTCACTCATCTATCTCTCCTTCGGTGAGATACGTGAGGTGTTAGGCGTGAGGTGTTAGGAGTAAAACCTTGAAACCGGCCTGGGTTTTTGATTTATCTCCTCACCTCTCTCTCCTTACTCCTCACATTTCTAATAACATCTCTTCTGGATCTTCAAGCAGGACCTTGACCCGTTTGAGGAAACTGACCGCTTCGCGGCCATCAATGATGCGGTGATCGTAAGAGAGTGCCAGGTTCATCATCGGCCGGATGACAATTTCACCATTCACCACCATCGGGCGGTCCTGAGTGGCATGCATGCCGAGGACCGCGCTCTGCGGCGGGTTGAGAATCGGCGTCGACTGCAGTGAGCCGTAAACTCCGCCATTGCTGATGGTGAAGGTACCGCCCTGGATCTCTGCCAGTGTCAGTTTGCCCGTGTCGGCTCGTTCAGCGAAATCACGGATCTTCTTTTCAATATCAGCAAAGCTCAAGCCGTCTGCATCGCGCAGGATCGGCACCACCAGCCCGCGTTTACCTCCAACCGCGATACCGATGTCGTAGAAGTCCTGATAAACAATGTCGTTGCCGTCGATCCGGCCGTTGACCGCTTCGAATTCTTTTAAGGCCTCGATGCTGGCCTTGACGAAGAAAGACATCAGGCCCAGCTTGACAGCGTGCTTCTGGGCAAAATTCTCCTTGTGATTGGTTCGCAGGTCGAGCAGCCGTTTCATGTTGACCTCGTTAAAGGTAGTCAGCATAGCGGTCTGTTGCCGAGCCGCCAACAGGTGGGCCGCGATTTTTTTGCGAATCGGGCTCATCGGCACACGGCGACTGCGGGGATCATCCTTAGCCTGAAGTGCTGCTGGAGCAGTCGCAGGAACTGGTGCCGTGACTTGAGCTGTAGAGGGTTCAGGGGTTGGTGACGGCGGTGACACCCTTTGTGGCTGCGGCGTGGGTTTTAGATCGTCCACCAGAACCCGGCCATCGCGACCGCTGCCGGCGACCTGGGATGGATCGAACCCTTTTTCGGCGGCAATTTTGGGCACCGCTGGATTCATCGGCGTGTCTGTTGCCGGAGCCGGAGCTGCTGTCTCTTTTGCCGCGCCGGTTTCGTCTATTCGGCCCAGGATTGAACCTATGGCCAGGGTATCGCCTTCGGCCGCCAGGGTCTCAAGTGTGCCGGCGCTTTCAGCCAGGATTTCGATATTGATCTTGTCGGTCTCCAGTTCGACCAGCAGCTCGTCAACCGCCACCTGATCCCCGGTCTTTTTCTGCCACTGGCCGACGATCGCCTCGACAACCGATTCTCCAATCTCAGGTACCTTGATATCCATAACGTCTGACTCCCGGTTCAGGCCTTGAATGCCTGGCTTATGATCTCTTGTTGTTCTTCATTGTGTTTAAGATGCGAGCCGACCGCGGTGCTTGCCGAGGGCTTGCGCCCGACATATGCGAGTGGTGGTCCCAGTTGCTGACTGAGTTCATCGCGGATATGCATCCAGCCCCCGCCGTTGGCATTCTCTTCCTGGACCCAGCGGCAGTCGATTTTTTCAGCGTAGCCCTTGAGTGCGGCCTGCAGTTGACCGGTGTCGAGAGGGTAGAGTTGCTCGATCCGGATGATGGCGGTGTCGGTAATCTTCTGCTGCTGACGGTACTGCCACAGATCGTAGTAGAGACGGCCACTGCAGAAGAGCAGGCGTTCGATCCCTTTTTTGGCCAGTTCGTCAGCAATGATGTTTTTGAAATGACCGGTCGTGAAATCTTCGATGCGCGATACGCAGAGCGGGTGGCGTAGCATCCCCTTGGGGGTAAAGACGATCAGCGGCCTTCTGAACGGCTGGTGCAGTTGGCGACGAAACAGGTGGAACAGCTGAGCCGGCGTGGTTGGATAGACGACCTGCATGTTGTTGGCGGCGCAGAGTTGCAGGTAGCGTTCGATGCGTGCGCTCGAATGCTCCGGCCCCTGCCCTTCGTAGCCGTGTGGCAGCAGCATGGTCAGGGCGCTGAAACGTTCCCACTTGGTGCCGCTACTGCTGATGAATTGGTCGATGATGACCTGAGCGCCATTGGCGAAGTCACCGAACTGGGCTTCCCAGATAGTCAAGCCGTGGGGGTTTTCAACTGAGTAGCCGTATTCAAAGCCGAGGACGCCAAACTCGGAGAGTGAGCTGTTGTAGACATGGAACCGACAGTTGTTCTGCCGCGCCACTTCTTCGAGCGGCGTCAGGCGCCCAGCGGTCTTCATGTCGACCAGGGTGGCATGGCGATGATTGAAGGTGCCCCGGCGTGAATCCTGACCGGAAAGGCGAATGGTTTTTCCTTCGCCAAGCAGGCTGGCAAAGGCCAGGGCCTCGCCGGTCCCCCAGTCGATCTTCTCGCCGTCGAGGATCTGTTTCAGTCTGCGCTGCAGCAATCCGGCAATCTTTTTATGCGGGGAGAAACTCTCCGGAATCCGGGTGATGATATGCCCCAACTCCTTCAGCCTCTCTGCCGGGACTCCCGTTTCGATCGGCTCGAAACTGAAATCGCGCAAGACTCCGTGCCACTTGAGTTGGAACGCTTCCGGGAGTTTTTTCTCGGGCCTTGTGAGCGCTTCTTTCAGTTCGTTTTCGACCTCGTTTCTGATCTGGTCGAGGGTTTCGCCGGCGATGCCTTGATCGTGCAGCTGTTGATAGTAGATGTCGGCGGCAGGGGGGTGATTCTTGATTTTTTCATACATTAACGGCTGGGTGAAGAATGGCTCATCGCCTTCATTATGCCCGTGACGCCGAAAGCAGATCACTTCGATCACCACGTCGCGCCCGAATTTCTGGCGGAAATCGAGGGCGAGAATTGCTGCCTGCAGCAGGGCCTCGGGGTCATCCCCATGTACGTGAAAGATTGGCGACATGAGCATCTTGGCGATGTCGGTCGGGTAGCAGGTCGAACGTGAGTCGGCCGGCAGGGTGGTGAAACCGATCTGATTATTGATTACAACGTGCAGGGTGCCGCCGGTGCTGTAGCCTTCGAGGGCAGAAAGGTTGAGGGTTTCGGCGACAACGCCTTGGCCGGCAAAGGCCGCATCACCGTGAATCAACAGCGGCAGAACCTGCTGCGCGCCGCCCGGGCCGATCTCATCCTGACGGGCGCGACTCTTGCCTTCGACAACCGGGTCGACGGCTTCGAGATGACTGGGATTCGAGGCGAGTGAGATGCGGATGCTGCTGCCGTCAGAGAAGCTGCGATTACCGGAAAAACCCTTGTGGTATTTGACATCCCCTTCGCCGACAACCTGGTATTCACTGTTATCCTTGAATTCAGCAAAGATATTTTCCAGCGGCTTGCCAAGGATGTTGGCCAGTACATTGAGGCGACCACGATGGGCCATGCCGATGACAATATGCTTCAGACCGCGCCGGGTGCCACGTCTGATCAGATGTTCGAGCAGGGCAATGACCGATTCACCCCCTTCGAGAGAAAAACGTTTCTGACCCAGAAATTTCTTGTGCAGGAAGCGTTCAAAGCTGGTGGCCTCCTGCAATTTACGAAAAATTGCCAGCTGGATATCGGGTGCAAGGTGGGGGTTGTTGCGGCGACTCTCCATGCGCTCTTGTAGCCACTGGCGTTCGGCTGGAATCGGGATGTGCATGAACTCAACACCGATCGAGCGGCAGTAGGTCTGTTGCAAAATCTCAATGATCTGGCCTAATTTGGCCTGCGGCAGGATGAAATCGACGGGAGCGAATTCACAGTTGAGGTCGGTATTTGTCAGGCCGAAGATATTCAGTCGCAGCTGCGGATGCTCAAAGGTGCAGGGGGAGAGCGGGTCGACGCAGGCCAGCAGGTGACCAATCTCGCGGTAGCGGCGGATCAGGGTCTGCACCGCCGCCGGGCGGTGGTCCTGCTTGGTCACAGGATCTGAATCCGGCTGGCGGCCGAGTTCGTATCCTTCAAAGAATCCGCGCCAGTCGGCAGGAACTTGATTGGGATCCTCGCGCCAAAGGTGGTACTGGGCGTCGAGCCACTGGGGACCGACATTGCCTGCGAAACTCATGAAGGCTCCAACATTCAGGGGAAAGAAGCAATGATTTCAGGATCTAAGGACCCCGCCTGCAGTCACGAAAGTATAAAACATAGGCAGTTTCATCGCAATCAGGGGAGAGAAATTAGATTTTAATATTAGAAGGAGTGGACTTTGTTTGACCTCGTCGCGGGCCGTATGTTAAAAATATTTTACGTTTTTTTGGTTCGAACGGATACTCTCGATGCAGCGATCAGCCTCCCGCGGTCAAAATTCGAGAATTTTTTTGAAAGGGGCTAGCGATATGGACATC
>JAUXIR010000036.1 GCA_030620915.1 Geopsychrobacter sp.
ATCGGCGACCAGCTGCTGGCAGGCTCTGACCTCTTCGAGGGTCGAAATCATCGGGAAGAGCAGGCGAACCGGTCCGTGAATGCCGGCCATCAAAATGGCCTCAATCTGGGTTTGGAAGATATCCCGGTGATCGAGGCTGACCCTGACCGAGCGCCAGCCCATGAAGGGGTTGTCTTCTTTGGGATGGCTGAAGTAGGGCAGGGCTTTGTCGCCGCCGATATCGAGGGTGCGGATGGTGACGGGTGCACCCTCGAATCCCTCAACCACCTTGCGGTAGAGCTGGTACTGGTCTTCGCGATCGGGGAAGTTGCTGCGCGCCATATAGGGGAATTCGGTGCGGTAGAGACCGACCCCTTCGGCACCATTGCGCCGCGCAATATCGATGTCGCTGAGCAGGCCGATGTTGGCTCTGAGTTGAATTCGCCGGCCATCGGCGGTGACGGCCGGGACGTCGCGGAGTTGGTCGAGGCGTTCCCTCTCCTGGGCGCGGTCAAATTCAAGGCGGAAATATTCATCGAGGATTGCTTCGCTCGGGTTGAGAAAGACGCAGCCCGAGTTGGCGTCCAGGATCAGCTCGGTGTCGGGTTCGATCATCGTCATCGCACCTTTGACCCCGATCAGCGCCGGGATGCCGAGGGCCTTGGCCATGATGACCGAGTGCGAGTTGGTTTCATTCGATTCGAGAATCAGGCCACTCATCTTGTCGTGATCGATGATTGCCATGTCTGAAGGGAGCAGGCGTCGCGCCACCAGGATACCGGTATGGTGCAGCTGGAGGCTGTCTGATTGCTGGCCGAGCAGATTGCTCAACAGGCGGCGGCCAATATCTTCCATGTCGGCTGCGCGTTCGCGCAGATAGGCGTCCTCCATTTTATTGAAGGCCTTCAGGTAATTTCGGATGACTTTTTTCAGGGCGTAGGGCGCGCAGTGCCCCGCTTCGATCTGGTCATGCAGTTTTTCAATGAAGCCGCGATCCTCGAGGATCATCAGGTGGGTGTGGAAGATGGCTGCGTCGGCCTGGGTGAGTCGCTCGGCCACCCGTTTTTCCAGAAATAGGGTTTCGATGCGGGTCTTACGCAGGGCTTTGTCGAGCTGGCCCAGCTCATTTTCAATGTCGACATCGTGTTCATCGTAGATATCGGCGAAGCCGAGCTCTTCATCGATCAGGTTGGCCGGCCCGGTGATGACGCCGGGGTAGGCCACTTGACCGCGTAATACGGTTGACTCCAACGCGGCTGGCCTGTCGATGTTGCCGCCTGTCGTCCCTTCTGCGGCTGTCAGTGCAGGGAGCTCGACCAGGTCTTGTTGTTGGTCGATTGTGTCGAGTAGGCGCGCGTTGACGACAATCGAGGCCACCTGAAAGGCGATGGTCTTCAGGGTTGAGGTTTCGTCTGCGGAAAAGGTCCGTCGTTCACGCGTCTGGATGACCATGACGCCGAGGGGGAGATTGCGATCGAATAACGGGATGGCCAGAAATGAATGGAACTGTTCCTCGCCGGTTCCGGCAAAATAGCGGTAGCGGGGATCGTTCTGTGGTTCTTCGACTGCCAGAACCTTACGTTGCTGGACGGCTAAACCGGTCAAGCCTTCGCCAACCTTGAGCCGTACCCGACCCACGGCCTCGGCAGACAGGCCAAAGGTGGCTCTGAGAACCAATGTGTCATCCTGCTCTTCAAGCAGGTAGAGGGAGCAGACCTCGGAGTGGGCCCGCTCGGCAACCAGGGTAACAATATTTTCGAGGGTTTCATCGAGATGATGGGACTGCAGGATGATGGTACTGATATCCTGTAAGGTGCTTAGTCCGAGTCGGGTATCTGATTTTTTGCGATCTTTGTGTCCCAAGGTGCTTGCCCCCTTTGATTGATAATCCTGTGCAGCGCGGATTATTCTAACTTAGGGCACCACTCTTGGCAGCAAAAAAAATAAAAAAAAGCCGTCAGAGGGAGAGAGGTCTCTGACGGCGAATAAGGGATGGTTCTTTAAAGTTTTCCGTTCGGGCGGGAACGGGCTATATCCCTTGTTGGATTATGGGTTTTCTTATATGCAATAGCTGTGCCAGATTATGTTTTGTCGGGATACGACCGGGAAATGGCGGTTTCTAGGTCCGCTGTCATGGGCGGGGCGCCCGGTCTGTGTCATGTGTGGCACAGACCGGGCGCCCGTAGTGCCTGCTTGCGACCCGAGACTGTTGCATTCAGGCGTCTATGCAACATGCCACAAATGGCACACCTTGGAGGCGTCTCTGTGCCATTCGTGGCACGGTTTGCGCGGTTGCTAGCGATTCTGATTAATATTCTGTCGTTGGAGCATGCGGTAGAAGGTTCTGCGCGGAACCTCGGCCAGTCGTGCCGCTGCTGAAACATTACCGCCTGCCTCGGCAAGATAGTGAAGCAGGAGATCCTTCTCGACGGTATTAACCTGCTGATCACGTTGACTGCGGAGTCCACATCCCTGCTGCATGGTCTCCTGGCCATTCTTTATACGCAGTTGTTCGGCAAACACAACGGGCAGTTGCTCAAGGTGGATAACCTGATCCGGCGAGAGGACCGCGGCACGCTCAATGACATTCTGCAACTCACGGATATTGCCAGGCCAATGGTAACAGGCCAGTGCCTTTAAGGCCGAATCATCGATGCGGTGGATTGTCTTGTTCAGCCGCGTGGCTGCTTGATTGAGGAAATGCTCAACCAGCTTCGGCAGCGCCTCGAGTCGATTCCGCAGGGGGGGCAGGGTGATGCTGAAAACATTGATCCGGTAGAACAGATCTTCACGAAACCACCCCTGGCTTATCCCTTCTTCCAAGTGCCTGTTGGTCGCCGCAATCACGCGCACATCGACCATCACGCTGTGATTGCTCCCGACCGGTTTGATTTCACCATTGTCGAGTACCCGCAGCAGTTCGGCCTGCAGCTTGGGCGTGATGTCGCCAATCTCATCCAGAAAAATTGTACCGCCGTCGGCGGCTTCGAACAGGCCTTTTTTGTCGGCAACGGCCCCGGTGAAGGCGCCCTTTTTGTGACCGAAGAGTTCACTTTCGAGCAGGCTGTCGGTCAGGGTGGTGCAGTTGATCGTCACCAGCGGATTTTCGGCGCGCTGGCTGGCCTGATGGATTGCCCGGGCCGTCAGCTCTTTACCGGTGCCACTTTCACCGCGAATCAGAACCGAGGTTGGGGTTGGACCGACCTGTTGGATCAGCTTGAGGACTTCTTGGGTCCGACCATCGTTGCCGATAATGTCGCCGCTGCCATAGCTCTGATCGAGGGCCCGTTGTGCCAGGTGGTACTTACGTTCAAGGCGTGAATGATCCTCGGCGAGACGCTTTTGCGAATAGGGGTGGCACATGCCGCTTTCGGCCAGGCCCTGGAAGACCGCAACGGCATGTTCGCGACAGGTACGATAGCCACAGCTGCCGCAGTTGAGCTCATCGCCGGCAGAGAATTTATCGGTTTCGTGCAGAATGCGGGTAATTGCATCTGTGCTCGGTTTGGCCATCTGGAGTTGCCGGTCGACAAAACCGCGATTGAGCAAAACCCTGCCGGAGCCTGAGATGTATTTGGGCGCAGGGAGATAGGGGATCTGTTTCTTACGGTATTCGATGATCAGATTACGCTTGGAAAAGGCCGTGAGGCGGTTGGTCCGTCCCGGCCCGCCAATGCAGCCGCCGGTGCAAAATCGCACATCGACATATCGGGGCGCGATGCGGCGCGCGGCAATATCACGGATGACTTCCATGGTCGCTTCTTCGCCAACGGTCGAGACGTACTTGGGGTCGAGTCCATCGTGACCGATGCCGAAGATGTGAAAGGGGCCACCTGAAATCGAAAAGCTCCGCCCGTTCAGGGTGCTATTGCCGTTAAAGGGCTCGGGCTTGAGTCGGCGAGGATCGATCTTTTTCTTCTCGAGGATTTTTTTCAGTTCGTTGTAGGTCAGGACTGTGTCGATGGCGCCGGCGACCTGTTCATCTTCGATCTCAAATTTCCCACCGATACAGGAACTGATATAAACCACGCGGATCGGGTCCTCATGGCAGGATTTGATGTAGCGACCGATGGCGACCATCGGTGAGACGACCGGTACCAGGTTATCGAGAAGTTGCGGGTAGTGACGTTCAATGAGATCGACAACCGCTGGACAGTGGCTGGATATCAGGGGTTCGCTGTTGTCGCGGCTGAGGAGCGCACGATATTCGGGAGCAATCAGCTCAACCCCTGCGGCTCCTTCGAGAACGTCGACAAAACCGAGCCGGCGAAGTGCCGTCGCGAGTTGCCCCGGTTCCAGATCGTAGAAGAACGCCGGATAGGAACAGCCCAGCACCGCAATAACCGGGGTGGTTTTGCGCAGCAGGGCTTCGGTTGCGCCGATGGCATCGGCAATGACCTTGGCACCCTGCGAGCAAGCCTGGATACATTTACCGCAACCGATGCAGCGTTGATGCAGGACGACGGCACAGTCTTTACGGATGCCGATTGCCTTCGTCGGGCAGGTGCGCACGCAGGCGTAGCACTTGCGACAGCGGCTGGCAATGGTCTTGATGGGTCCCTGGCTTTGAGCTCCCGGCATCGATCTCTCTCTCTGATGGGCTAGCAGTTTGTCGGACTATCCATGAGCTGGCTGCAAATCCGGCTGTTTGGCCTAAATTTTAGCTCCTTTTCGGTCCATAGCTATGGCTATGATCCTTCAAACGAGCTAAAATTTAGGCCAAACATCCAAATTTTCGCGTCAGCCCGAATAGCCCGACACACTGCTAGGCTGTGATTCAGTCCGCCGGATTGTGCCATTGTTGGCACGTGTGATCAAGGGATTTGAGAAATGTTCTGGCCGACCCTGTCGCTATGGTGACAGGCGGTTTGGCGATTGCTGCCGAGATTGCGCAGCTCCGGTTCCTGCCGATGGCAGATTTCAGTGGCGTAGGGGCAGCGCGGATGGAAGGAACAACCCGAGGGGGGATTGAGCGGCGAAGGGATCTCGCCTTTAAGCGGCGCCGGTCGACCGGCCAGGCTGGGATCGGGCTGGGGGATGGCGGCCAGCAGCGCCTCGGTATAGGGGTGCCGTGGCTGGCGGTAGAGTTCATCCGCAGGTGCCGTTTCAACAATCTTGCCCAGATACATGACCGCGACCCGGTCACTGACATGTTCGACCACGGCCAGATCGTGGGCAATGAAGAGGTAACTCAGCTTGTGCTGCTGCTGGATCTCACGCATCAGGTTCAGGATCTGCGCCTGCACCGAAAGGTCGAGGGCTGAGACCGGTTCATCGGCGATGATCAGCTCAGGCTCAACCGCAAGTGCCCGGGCAATGCTGATCCGTTGACGTTGGCCACCGGAAAATTCATGGGGATAACGGCTGGCGGCTGCGGCATCGAGACCGACCTGATTGAGTAGTTCTTCTACCCGTTTCTGCCGGTCTATGGCGGCACAGAGGCGATGAATGATCAGGGGTTCGGCGAGGGTTTCGCCGACGGTCATGCGCGGATTAAGCGATGAGAAGGGATCCTGGAAGATCATCTGCATCTGGCGACGGTAGGGGCGGAGCTGTCTGGCCGAGAGGCGCATGAGATCGGTGCCGCGATACAGAACCTCTCCCTTATCGGCCGGGGTTAAGCCCAGAATCAGTTTGCCCAGGGTCGATTTCCCGCAGCCGGATTCTCCGACCAGTCCGAGGGTCTCACCGGCAGCGATCTGCAGGTTGACGCCGGCGACGGCCTTGAGTCGGCCAGGTTTGGCGCCTGATTTACCAGACATGCGGAAGGTCTTGGCCAGGTCACGAATTTCAAGTAGGGGTGTCATGGTCGATCAAGCTCTCCAACAGCTCACGGAGTGGCCGGGGCTGATTTCCTGCAGCTGGGGAATCTTTGAGCCGCCTGAGCTACAGGGGGTCGGGCAGCGCTCAAGAAAAGCGCAGCCATCCGCGGCGTCACTTTTGTCGTCGAGTTGCCCCTGGATTGTCGGCAGCGGGCCTTTGTCTCCCAGGCGCGGGATACAGGCGAGCAGGCCGCGCGTGTAGGGATGGACCGGGTTTTTAAACAGCTGTTCGACCGTTGCATATTCGACGATTTTACCGGCGTACATCACCGCAACCCGATCGGCGTTGCCGGCAACTACCCCGAGATCGTGGCTGATCAGCAGGGTTGCCATCTGTCGGTCGCGCGCAAGGCTGGCCAGCAGCTCCATGATCTGGGCCTGAATGGTGACATCCAGCGCCGTGGTCGGCTCATCGGCGATCAGCAGTTGCGGGTCGCAGGCCAGAGCCATCGCGATCATGACGCGCTGACGTTGCCCGCCGGAGAGTTGGTGGGGGAAGTCCCGCAGGCGGCTCTCGGCCGCCGCAATACCGACGCGCGTCAGAAGCTCCGCTGCTTGGGCCAGGGCTTCGACCTTGGTCATGCCGCGATGAAGGCGCAGCACCTCGGCAATCTGTTCACCGATTTTGAGGACCGGATTGAGCGAGGTCATCGGCTCCTGAAAGATCATCGAAATCCGGTTGCCGCGCACCCGGCGGATCTCGGTTGGCGGCATGCGTAACAGATCGTGATCGTCAAAAATAATCTCGCCATCGACCACTCGGCCGGGCTCAGGAAGCAGGCGCAGGATCGACAGTGAGGTGACCGATTTGCCACAGCCAGATTCTCCAACCAGTGCCAGGGTTTCGCCGGCGGCAATCTCGAAGGATACATCATCCACCGCTTTAACCAGGCCGGCACGGGTGAAAAAATAACTCTTGAGACCGCGGACCTGAAGCAGTGGTCCCTTATGCGATTTTTTAAGGGGGGCGTACATTCTTAAGTGTTCCTTTGCTGGGCAGTTTCATCGCCTGCTGCAGTTGATCGATGACCATCATACCCGAACCGATGGCAGAGTGCATCTGCCAATCCGCGTAATCTGTCATCAAACAGCTATTGGTGCTTCTGGTATGATCCTGTATAGTTCGTCTGCTTTGTGAATAGTCAAACTTAAATATGAATAGAACAGGATCCTTGAATGATAGATCAATTGACCGAAATTATAGCCGAAGAAGTGAGTTGTAAGCCAACCCAGGTTGTGCAGACCATGGCTCTGCTTGCCGCCGGCGGCACGGTTCCCTTTATTGCCCGCTACCGTAAGGAGGTCACCGGCGAACTCGATGAAGTCGCGATTCGCGCCATCGAACAGCGGATGATCTACTATCGTGAACTGGAGGAGCGTCGCCAGACGATTCTCAAGACGATTGAGGAGCAGGGGAAGCTGAGCCCGGAGCTGAAAAGTCGGATTCTTCAGACGCGGCAAAAGAACGAACTCGAGGATCTCTATCTGCCCTATAAGACCAAACGGCGCACCAAGGCCTCGGTGGCGCGCGAGCGTGGGCTGGAGCCCCTGGCGGCGCAAATTCGGGCTGCGATCGACTCTGCGGTGAGCCTGAATGAGCTGGCAGAGAGCCATGTTGATGCGGAAAAGGAGCTGCCCGATTGTGCCACGGTTCTGGCCGGCGCCGGCCATATCCTGGCCGAGGACTTTGCCGACCAGGCTGAGGGTCGCGCATTGGTGCGGCGCAAGACCTGGGATCAGGGGATCTTTTGTTCGACGGTCGCGCGTGGCAAGGAGACTCAGATCAGCAAGTACGAGATGTACTACGATTTTCGTGAACCGCTTAAGGATGTCCCTTCCCACCGCATGCTGGCGATGCGCCGGGGTGAGAAGGAGGAGCTGCTGCGTCTCAAGATCGAGGCCCCCGAAGATGAAATCCTGGCCGGACTGGTCAGCCTGCTGTTGCCCGCCGCTGCGACCTATCGGTCCTGGCTGATCGAGGTGGTGCGCGATAGCTATCAGCGCCTGATCTCCTCGGCCATCGAGGTTGAACTGCGCCTTGCCGCGAAAAAATCGGCCGATGAGGCTGCGATCAAGATTTTTGCCGAGAATCTGCGTCACCTGCTGCTCGCGGCACCGGCCGGGAGTCGGCGGGTGCTGGGGATCGACCCCGGTCTGCGCACCGGTTCCAAGCTGGCGGCGGTCGACGCGACCGGACGTTTTCTCGCGCATACCACCATCTATCCCCATATCGGCGGCAATCGCGCCGAGGGCGCGGTCGGCGATTTTCTGCAACTGGTGCGCGAGCATCGGGTTGATATGGTGGCGGTCGGCAACGGCACTGCCGGTCGCGAGATGGAACAGTTTGCGCGTCAGGCATTGAAAGACGCCGAAATCAAACTGCCGGTGGTGATGGTCAGTGAGTCCGGTGCCAGCATTTATTCGGCTTCGGATATCGCACGCGAGGAGTTCCCCGATCTCGATCTGACCGTGCGTGGTGCCATTTCGATCGCGCGCCGCCTGCAGGACCCATTGGCCGAACTGGTTAAGGTTGATCCCAAGAGCATCGGGGTCGGCCAGTATCAGCATGATGTTTCGCAAACCCTGCTGAAGAAGGCGCTGGATGAGGTGGTCGAATCCTGTGTCAACTTCGTCGGTGTCGAACTCAATACCGCCTCCTGGGCGTTGCTCAGTTTTGTTTCAGGACTCAGCGAAACCCAGGCACGGGCGATTGTGGCCCGACGTGACGAGAAGGGGCCCTTCGGCAGCCGTGCCGAGCTGCTGGATGTCCCGCGTTTCGGTGCGCGGACCTTTGAATTGGCGGCAGGTTTCCTGCGCATCCGTGGTGGGCAAAATCCCCTCGATAACAGTGCCGTCCACCCCGAGCGTTATGCTCTGATCGAGCAGATGGCTGCAGACTCCGGACTTGATCTGGCGGCATTTATCGCCGATCGGCAGGGGGTGGAGCGGATCGAGCTGAAGCTATATACTGATACAGAGGTCGGACTGCCGACCCTCCATGATATCCAGCAGGAGCTTCTGAAGCCGGGCCGTGACCCGCGCGAGACCTTCAGCCTGAACAGCTTTCGCGAAGATGTAACCGAGATGAGTGATCTGAAAGAGGGGATGCGCCTGAATGGGCTGGTGACCAATGTCGCCGCCTTCGGTGCCTTTGTCGATATCGGCGTCCATCAGGATGGCCTGGTCCATGTCAGCCAGTTGGCTGATCGTTTTGTGCGCGACCCGGCCACCGTCGTCAAGGTTGGCCAACAGGTCCAGGTGCGCGTGGTTGCACTCGATCTGCAGCGGCGCCGGATTGGTCTGAGCATGCGTTCAGGGAGTGATAAGACGGTGAACGAAGCGGCCACGGCTAAGAAAAAAGCAGCCGCAAAGCCGTCACAGAAAAAGAGGTCAGGCCAGAAGTCCAGCAAGATAACCA
>JAUXIR010000270.1 GCA_030620915.1 Geopsychrobacter sp.
TGAGTGTCATTATTCGGAAACGCAAGCGAGGGATTCTCCGTGCGCTACCCGACGCGCTAGATCTGATGGTTATCTGCGTTGAATCCGGCCTGGGGCTCGACATGACATTCAAGCGGGTCGGTGAAGAATTGCGACCTATGTCTGCTGATTTGAGTGATGAATTCCACCTGGTAAATCTTGAGGTTCGAGCCGGGCGGCCCCGTGATGAGAGCCTGAAAAATCTGAGTCTTCGAACCGGGGTTGCAGAAGTGCAGAATCTGATGACGATGCTGGTGCAAACCAACAGGTTCGGTACCAGTATGGCCAAGGCACTGCGGGTGCACGCTGATGCCATGCGGATCAAGCGACGTCAAATCGCCGAAGAGCGGGCTGCCAAGACGGCAGTAAAGCTGACGATCCCGCTGGTATTTTGTATTTTCCCGGCAATTATGGTGGTGGTGGTGGGACCTGCGGCATTGCAAATTATGAAGAACTTACTGCCGGTGATGAGCGGTGGCGGGTAGTGCTATTTCACTGAGGGAGGTTGATCTGATATGAGATATAAGTTTTTACAGAGCCTTGTTTTGTTGTCCCTACTGGGGTGCTTAATTCTGCTAAGTGGCTGCGCCCCGCGAACCAGGATAGTGGCTGCTCATCCCGTTCTTGAAAAAAAAACGGCCGAGGTTGATTCCGCTAAAAAGTTGGAAAACCTTCCCGTGGAGGTTTTACTTGACAAGGGGCGGGCCTATTTGGAACAGGAAAACTTGCCCTTGGCCCAACTTCACTTGTTTAAGGCATTGACTAAGGCGTCAGACAATATCGAGCTGTATCAGCTTTTGGGCGAGTTGTTTATGAAAAAAAATCAGTTAGACAAGGCGGCAACTGCCTTTGCTGAGGAACTTAAGCTGAGCAAGGAGAGCCAATCAGCCCTGCTCGGACTGGGGAAGATTTACCGGTTGAAGGGTGACTATGTTGAGGCTAGCAGTTATCTCGCGCTGGCTCAGCAACTGGCACCAGATAATCCTGAGGTCTTGACGGAAATGGCCATCTGTCAAGACAGCTTGGAACAGAGTGCCCAGGCAGAAGAGTTGTACCTCAGGGTCGTGGAGTTGCGGCCGTTGAATCCATCATCATTTAATAACCTGGGCTTTCACTATTTGATTCAGGGGGCTTATTCGCAGGCGATCGACGCTTTTTTGACTGGGGCAAGATTGAAGCCCGAAGATCGGCTGATCAAGAGCAATCTTGCCGCTGCTTACATATTGAACGGAGATGAGACGCGAGGGTTGTCCCTGTTTGAAAACAGTATCGGTGCGGCCGGGGCGTATAACAATGTCGGTTATATCTATATGGTGCAAAAGCGATGGCAGCGGGCCGAAGCCGCTTTTGTCAAGGCATTGGAGTTGAGTCCCAGTTATTACGTGAAAGCAGCGAAAAATCTCGATTCCTTAAGGCGTATCTCTGCTTATCAGGATACGCAACCCTCAGATAGGAAAGGGGCCAGTAATTAAGATGTGGTTTGGAAAAATAAAGCGAATTTTGCCACTGAAAGGGGGCGCTATGAAGTTAGCCATTGCTATCCTGTTGGTCTTGATCGTTGTGACCTTTGCCTCTGCGGATATTTTGTCGGTCAAAAATAATTCCGTAGAAATCCGTGATTCTTCAAATCCATACATCGCTCAGGTGGTTTTGGTGGTGCCGCAGAACTATCCATTGAGCCTGGTCGAGGAGGATGGGGAATATTATAAGGTAAGCGATTTTATGGGGCGTGAAGGCTGGGTTAAAAAAGCTGATATCGGACCAGGGCAAACCGTTGTGGTCAAGGTCAGTAGGGGCAATATTCGCAAGGGTCCGGGAACGGGGCATCATCTACTGTTCCGTGCTAAACGTGGGGTTGCTTTTAGGGTGTTGGAACGAAAAGACGATTGGTTGAAGGTTGAGCATGAGAGTAGGCGGATCGGCTGGATTTCACGCAATTTGGTCTGGGGGGAGGGGTAGGCGGCGACTTGAATCCGCGGTCGGCAAAACAGTAACCGAGCGGTGAAATCTCTTCCGGAAGAAGACGGGAAAGTTCCGAGTATCGCTTAGTTGGATAAAAAAGAGCCTGGCGTTTGTGTACGCCAGGCTTTTTTAATGCGGGATTTTTTGCTGAGTTTAAACTCAGCGTTTTTGCCAGTCGGCCATGAACTTTTCGATGCCGACATCGGTCAGCGGGTGCTTGGCCAGTTGCTGCATGACGCTGTAGGGGATGGTGCAGATATCGGCCGCGACCAGCCCGGCATTAAGAACGTGGAGCGGGCTACGGATCGAGGCGACGATGATCTCAGTGTCGTAGCCGTAGTTGTCGAAGAGAATGCGGATCTGCTCGACCCCTTCCATCCCTTCGTGACCGATGTCGTCGAGGCGACCGACGAAGGGAGAGACATAGGACGCTCCGGCCTTGGCGGCCAGCAGCGCCTGGACCGAACTGAATATCAGGGTCACGTTGGTGCGAATCCCTTCCTGACTGAAGATGCGGGTCGCCTTCAGGCCATCTTCGGTCATTGGGACCTTGATGACAATATTCGGATGGATGGCGGCCAGCTCACGGCCTTCCTTGACCATCCCCTCGGCATCCAGGGCGATGACTTCAGCCGAGATGGGGCCATCGACAATCCCGGTGATCTCGGTAATGACTTCCTTGAAATCACGACCGCTTTTGGCAATCAATGATGGATTGGTGGTGACGCCGTCGACCAGTCCCAGTTCGTTTGCGGCACGGATTTCGGATACTTCTGCGGTATCGATAAAAAACTTCATGGGTGCTCCTAAAAAAGGCTAAGGGTGAGGGGTGAGGAGGCTGTCCGACAATAAGGGCCGAAGCGAAAATTTGGAAGTTTGAGAACAGATTTTGGCTCGTTTGAGAGCTCATAGCCGTAGCTATGGGCCGAAAAGGAGCTGAAATATGGGCCAAACAGCCGGGTTTGCAGCCGGTCATGGATTGTCGGACAGCCTCCTAAGAGTTATGCAGCTCGTACAACTTTATTTTTCGGTGCAGGGTATTGCGTGCGATGCCAAGAGCCTTGGCGCTCGCGGTGATATTCCAGCGATTCTCCTCGAGGGTTTTCTTTATGCTTTCGACTTCGGATTCTTTGAGAATTCGACTTTGCGGTGGCCTCAGGCCCTTATTGCTCATAACGCTCAGCAGCACCTTTTCAAGTCCACGCAGCGAGAAAAGCAGTTGATTCAGCTCGCCGGGACTCATGCTCTGCAGATGCTCTTCCTGGGCATAGTAGTGCCAGAAGCCTTCCGGACCTTCGGCGGTTCTAGAGCCTGAGCTGTCTGCGGGTTGATCGAGCAACGGCGCCGCCAAGGAGGGCTGACTCGCAGCGGTTCAGCGGGTCGCCAGGTGTTGAATGAGGATCGACCTGCCATCACACAGAGCAACGGCCCGCCGCAGGCAGTTGGCCAGTTCGCGGATATTTCCCGGCCAGCTGTAATCGCTCAAGGCCTGCACGGTCCCGGGGTGCAGCTCGAGTTTCGGATTGTACTGCCGGACCAGGTACTCGGAGAGTGCCGGGATGTCTTCCCGCCGCTGGATCAGCGGCGGGATTTCCA
>JAUXIR010000283.1 GCA_030620915.1 Geopsychrobacter sp.
ACTGCAGATTGTGCCGTTTGAGTTTTTTTTACGCCTCACGCCTCACGCCCACCCATTACTCCCGTGTTCTCAACAGCAGATAGATCCCCAGTAGTAGGAAAATGAGATTGGCGGCCCAGCCGGCAACCAGAGGGGGGAGCGCGCCGGAGTAGCCGAAGGCGAGTGAAATCGATTGGAGCAGAAAGTAGCCGACTCCGACCGCAAGGCTCAGGCCTATGCCTAATGCGGTGCTACTGCCGCGGCCGCGGCTCAAGGAGAATGGGACGCCAAGGAAAGCCATAACCAGGCAGGTAAAGGGCGCGGCCAGACGGGTCTGGAAATCAACATCGAGACGGGTGGTGTCAAAGCCTTCGGCAGAAAGTTTTTGGCTGCTCTGCCAAAGGTCGATAGCGCTTTTGAGCCCACGTTGTTCCGCCGCCCGGATAAAATCGGTCGGTGTTCGACCGAGGTCGATGGTCTGGTTCGTGAGTTGGCTTGTTGACTCCAGGTCGCCGAATTTCTGATCAAAGGAGCGACTCTTGAGGGTTTCAGCCTGCCAGAAGCCATTGAGGTAGTAAAGCTCCGGGATCTGCAGACGGCGGTGCAGGAGGAAGTCGCTGTTTAGTTCATAGATTGATATCCCTTGCAGCAGCTGTTTTTCGGGCAGGGCGAGGGCGACATGGATGATTCGGTTGTTATCGCGGTACCAGATTTTATCGCTGTTCAGGGAGGGCTCTGGTTTGCCCTGTAGTTGATAGTCCAGTAAGCGTGTCAATTGCCTTGTGTTTAATGGCGCCAGAAATTCGTTGGTTAATAGAAAGACTGCGGAGATAACCACAACGGCCAGTATCAGGGGGCGCACGATTCGCCAGAGGCCGAGACCGCAGGCGCGGAGCGCTGTGATTTCGTTACTGCGGTCCAGCCCGCCCAGGGTGAGAACCACGCTCATCAAAATCACTAGCGGCGTGACCTGGAGGGCAATGAGGGGGAGACTGTTGAATACATATACCAGGTACTGGGTCGCGCTGGCCTTGTGTTCGATAAAATCATTGGCTTTTTCAAAAAAATCGACCAGAAGGTAGATGCCGACACAGGCCATCAGGGTCAGGTAGCAGGTGTGGAGAAAGTGGCGCAGAAGGTAGCGGTCAACCTGTTTCACTTCTGTCCTCCTGTCAAGCGCGAGAAGAGTTGACCGGGGCGCGGCAGACGGAATGGTTTCTCTATTGCGGTCCGATGGATAAAGAAGATGCCGCCGCAAACAAAGAGCAGGTTGGGCAGATGCAGGGCGATGTATGCCGGTAAGGTTCCTGAGCTGGCAAGGGTTTCAGTTATGCTGAGCAGGACGTAGTAGCAAAGCGCAATCCCTAAGGCCAGGGCAAAGCCCGCCCCTTTGCCGGAGCGGTTAGATTGCAGCCCGAGTGGGATACCGATCAGGGCGAAGACCCGGGGGGCTGCGGAGGTGCTGAAACGCTTGTGCAGGACGGCCGCAAGGGCGTTTCTCTGGCGGGGATCGACTGTGTTGTTGAGCGCGGTAATCAGTTCTTGCGGTGTATATTCCCCCCTGGATTTGGAGCGGGGCGAAGCTTCCGTCAGTCCTTTTCCGATCTCAAGATTGATATCATAGGTACTGAAGCCGATCGTCTGATAGCTGTCTTTTTCACGGCTGGTCAGGTGGTGGATTGTCCCCTGTTGAAGTCGCAGGGTTAGGATTTGTCGCTGGGGATTGTTGATGAATCGGCCCTGACGGGCAAAGATATTCACCGGTTTGTTTGCCGAGCGTTCATCAGAAATGAAGACGTTTATCATCTGGTCACGCCTGTCATCTATGGTTTCGGAGTAGATGGTAAGGCCTTCGAAGCTGTCATTGAAGACTCCGGCCTCAATGCCGATACTGGCCCGGTCCGAGGCTATGGTGAAAAGCTGATCGCGAAATGCGGTTTTGCCGGCGGGTTTGCCGAACAGGATCAGCCCGCCGGTTACCATAGAGCAAACGAGTGCAAAGAGCAGGACCGGAGTCAGCATGCCGTAGAGGCTGACTCCGCTTGATTTGAGTGCGATGAATTCACCATCGGCCGATAGCCGCCCGAAGGCGAGCAGGATGCCGAGCAGGAAAGAGAGGGGGATGGCGATGCTGAGGAAGGACGGCATCAGGTAGAGCATGAGTTTAAGGATGCTGGTGAGCGGGACGTCCTTGTTGACCACCAGTTCAGTCAACTTCGGCAGCCGACTCATTGTCAGGATGAAGGTAAAAATCACCAGTCCGAGCAGCGTCGGGGTGAGGACCTCGCGAAAAACATAAAGATTGATGCGTCGGTTTGTCATGCGCGGCATCTTATTACAGCTACATCAAACTGTAAATATTCGAGATACAGATTCGGGACTCAAAAAGCCTAAATTTTTCTTGATCAGGGTCGGTGCTCATGGTATAGACCACGGGTTAATCATCACGCACGTTTCCCGACCGTTGTGGGGGTCTCAGACAAAATCTGAGCCTGGAACGGAGTGACGGAGGCGGAGGACAAAAACCGGACCATACAAGGAGTAGTAAAATGGCACAGATTAGTATGAAGCAACTGTTAGAAGCTGGCGTTCACTTTGGTCACCAGACCAAGCGCTGGAACCCGAAGATGAAGCCCTCTATCTTTGGTGCGCGGAACGGCATTTACATTGTCGACCTGCAGAAGACCGTGCGTTATTTCAAATCGGCTTATCAGTTTGTTCAGGATACGGTTGCTGCCGGCGACAAGGTTCTGTTTGTTGGAACCAAGAAGCAGGCACAGGGCGCTATCGCCGAAGAGGCGATCCGCTCGGAGCAGTATTTTGTCAATAACCGCTGGCTCGGTGGCATGCTGACAAACTTTACCACCATCAAGAAGAGTATCGATCGCCTCAAGAAGATTGAGGTCATGGCGACCGATGGTACCTTTGAAAAGATCACCAAGAAAGAGGCTCTGCAGCTTGAGCGTGAGCGCACCAAGTTGGAAAAGAACCTTGGTGGCATCAAAAACATGGTCAAGTTGCCCGGTGCAATCTTCATTATTGATCCCAAGAAGGAAGCCATTGCCGTACAGGAAGCCAACCGTCTCGGAATTCCGGTTGTTGCTGTAGTCGATACCAACTGCGACCCTGATGGCATCGATTACATCATCCCGGGTAATGATGATGCGATTCGCGCCATCCGTCTGTTTGCATCGAGCATGGCCGATGCCTGTGACGAAGGTCGCGAGAAGCGTGCTGCGGCCAAGCAGACTGCTGCCGAAGGCAAGGACGCTGCTGAGGCTGCTAAGCCTGCCAAAGCTGCTAAGCCCGCCAAAGCTGCTAAGCCCGCTGAGGCTGCCAAGCCCGCTGAGGCTGCCAAGCCCGCTGAAGCCGCTAAGCCCGCTGAAGCTGCTAAGCCCGCTGAGGCTGCTAAGCCCGCTGAAGCTGCTAAG
>JAUXIR010000349.1 GCA_030620915.1 Geopsychrobacter sp.
AGCGGAAGAGGCCTTCTCACCCAACAGCAGCATGATCTGACTGATGGCCAGTTTATCGACCAGCAACTCCTTGAACAAGCGGTTGAAATCGTCACTGGCGAAATAGTCAAGATACTCCTGCTCGGTCTTGAAACGTACCCGCAACCGCTCCCGTTCCACCAGCTTGGCGTAGGGGATCAACTTCGTGACGGCTTCGAGCTTGAGCTTCATGGTCCGCTTATCCAGACCTTCGCCTTTGCCCAGAGGTCCGAAACCCTTGAGCTGCTTACCGAAGTCGTTCATCACCTCGGCATAGCGATTGCCTTCAGAGGCGGCGATCCATTCCAGCCTGAGTCGATCAGGGTTGATCCCAACCTGCTCGAGGAGTTTTTTGGTGAAATGCATATTGAACAAGGTATCGTAATTGCCTTGGGTCACATAGTGACACTCACCAGGCCAGCAACCGCCGATAAACACGCCGTCCGCCCCGTTGGTGAAGGCTCTCAGGACAAACGCGATGTCGACCCTGCCGGTGCACATAACCCGAATAATCTTTGTTTCTGTACTATATTGTTGCCTGGAAACTCCAGACAGGTCAGCAGCCCCGTAGGCTCACCAAGTGCACAAAAAACCGATGACGTTGGGCTTAAATTCAAATCCAGACATCTTTATCTCCTTTCCTGGGTCAATCGTCCCTATTTATATCTCTCAATCAACCTCTTCATTAACCAGGATCGCCTGGTCTATCTGAGCGAAGATTTCATCATCTGTGTAGTGTTTCAAGAAAATCGCCCCGGTCGGACACTTGGCGTTACACAGGCCGTCGCCCTTACAGAGAATCTCGTTGACCTTGGCCTTTTTGCCGTAGGGTGTATCAACAAACTCAATCGCATCATAGTTACAGCAGGTAATACAGGCCCCGCAGGAGACGCAGTCATGTACGTTAACATCGCAGACCGAACCGGAGGCGGTGACAGTATCCCCTGAGAGGATACAAACAGCCCGTCCAGCCGCTCCGTAAGCCTGGCTGATCGTTTCGGTAATATGTTTCGGATACTGGGCGGTCCCGCACAGGAACACTCCGTCAGAACCGAAATCGACTGGCCGCAGCTTAACATGGGCCTCCTGGAAGAAACCGTCCGGATTCATCGAACACTTGTAAAGGCGGGCCATATCCTGCCCGGAATCGGATGGGTTGACCGCCGCCGACAGGACGACAAGATCGGCTTCCAGCTCGATCTTCTGGCCCAGCACAAGATCAGGGACCGTGACCTTCAGAGCGTTGCCTGCGGCTTCGACCACCGCCTTGTTCTCCGGCTCAAAGCGGATGAACTTGATATCCTGGTCCGCCGCTTCGCGATAATAATCCTCTTTAAAGCCGTAGGTTCGCATGTCGCGGAAGAGGATACTGATCTCCAGTTCCGGGTTAATCTCTTTGAGCTTCAGGGCGTTTTTGACCGCCTGGCCGCAACAGACGCGGCTGCAGTAATTCTTATCTTCCTGCCGACAGCCGACACACTGGATCATCACCAGGTTCTGGGCGCTCTTGATTTTGTCGCTCTGCTGGACAATTTCAGCTTCGAGCTCCAGCTGGGTGACAACCTGCTCATTCTCACCATAAAGGTATTCAGTCGGCCGATGTTCCTGGCCGCCGGTGGCGACGATGACGATGCCGTGAACAATCTCCCGAACCCGCCCTGCGGCCTTGACGGTGGTGTGAAAATTACCGACATAACCGGTCACCTCATTGATGGTGCAATCGGTCAGAACCCGTAGCGAGGGATGCTGGTAGACCTTGCGGATCAAGGTGTTCAAATGGTCCTGAACATCCATCCCTTCAAGGGTATAGTGGATGCGTCTGGCCATGCCGCCCAGATCTGAATCCTTCTCAAGCAGATAAACCTCAAAACCCTGCTCGGCCATACTCAGGGCGCTGGTCATCCCGGCAATACCGCCGCCGATCACCAGGGCTCTTTTGTCAACCGGCAGGTCAAATTCCTGCAGCGGCTGCAGGTGAGCAGCGCGAGCGACCGACATCCGGACGATGTCCATGGCTTTTTGGGTGGCATTCTCCTTCTCTTTCGAGTGAACCCAGGAGCAATGCTCACGGATATTGGCGAATTCGAAGAAGTACTGATTGAGCCCCGCCTCACGGCAGGTATCGCGGAACAACGGTTCATGGGTTCTAGGTGTACAGGCCGCCAGGACCACCCGGTTGAGCCCTTTTTCAACGATCTGGCGGGAGATCATGTTGGCGTTTTCGGTGGAACAGGCAAACAGGTTCTCCCCGGCCCAGGACACATTCGGCAAGGTTGAGGCGTATTCGACCAGGGCCGGGATATCAACGACCCGGCCAATATTGGCGCCGCAGTGGCAGACCACCACCCCGATTTTCAACTCCTCTTCAGAGACATCCCGCTCTTCCGGATAGAGCCGCTCGCGGCTCAACTTATCACGCCGATAATCGAGCATCTGGCCGACCATGGCATCGGCGCCGCTGGCGGTGACCACCGCCTCGGGGATATCGAGAGGACCCTGAAAGGCGCCGCTCACAAAAACCCCTTTACGACTGGTCTCGATCGGGTTGACCGGATTGGTTTTGCAGAAGCCGTGCTCATTGAGTTCGATATCGAAGGTCGTTGCTATGCCTTCAACATCCTTGGGTGGGTTCAGCCCTACCGACAACACCACCATATCGAACTCTTCTTCTTTAACCCCCTCATCCAAGGTCGAATAGCGGATGGTGACATTCTTGCTC
>JAUXIR010000003.1 GCA_030620915.1 Geopsychrobacter sp.
CATCACCCAATGTCAGCATGATCATGGGCAGCGTCGCCCCGCGCTATCTCGGTATCGCCTCCGGGCTCAACAGCACCATGCGCACCATGGGCATGATGACCAGCATGATGATCATCACCCTGATCTTTTCGATGCTGATGCACGGCCAGCCGGTCACCCTCGAAACCCAACCGGCTTTTTTAAGCAGCATGCGCCTCGCGCTGCTGGTTTTCTGTGGGCTGTGCGTAATCGGCATCGGCTGCTCGCTGGGCCGAGTGCGGTGTAATGCGATGCCGGACTTGTCCAACCCAACGAGAACCGAAAAAGAACAAAATCAGAACATCAAAACCTTATCTCACGCAGAGACGCAGAGTCGCGGAGAAGTGCAAGGCAGAAACTAAGATCTGGGTTTAGCTCAGTGTTTCTTTGAACTCAGCGTTTTCTAGAGAGTGAGAGACGTTCATAAAGATTATTCTCTGATCAGCCGAACTGTTTCGGGCGGTGAACCCTTACGTAGCAACTTAAGGCGAGTCGGAAGGGGAAGAACGAACAGAAATGCTACCGGCAAGCAACCAAATCCTTGACAGTAGTGGTCCGAGTTGTAAAATTTAATGCGCCGGAAAACCTTTTAATTCGTGGCCGTCCTCTAGGTTAGTCCTGGCCAGCAGTTTAACTTTTTGTTGAACGGCGCGAAAATCGATCAGCAACATCCCCGCAAATTTATCATTGCGATAAACCTCTACACGGAAAATCTTGCCCCCCTTATCGATGGAGTAGCGGGAGATAATATCTTTTTTCCTGACCCTGAGGCCCTTTTCATTGCGCACGCCTTTTCTGGTGAAGCCAATAATATTGACGCGGTAACCAGGCGGGGTGTCGACCAGAAAACTCTTCTCCACCGACACAATCGAACCCATTTCAAATTCTCGGGACAACCCATCAACCGTCACCCGAACCGAATCCAGACTGTCGTCATATTCAAAATACTGCGGGCGTAAAAAACCCATCCGATTATTGCCATAGTGAATGCGGTATTTATTCCGGTAGGGCAGCACCGCCACCAGGGGGTTGTCTGAATCAAACTCCAGCTTGGCCCCTTTCTTCAGGGGAACATAGTTCAGCTGCGCGCGGATATCTGAGATATCCAGCTGAATTTTATGATCATTCAAGGCAACCAGGATATCCTGATTGAGAGCCTGCTTAACCCCCTGCGGGCTCAGCTCAAAATCTCTACGGAATGATATCCCCAGCTCCTTCATGTAGGCTTCGAGAAACAGCAGATGATAATAAACCCGGACATTGGTGCGAAAACTCTTACTCGCTTCGATACCGAAGGCCGGCTTGTTGTTTTCAATCGCAAAAAAGGTCAGGGTCTGGCTCATCTGCGGATCTTCCAAGCGCGTACGGGTATTCTTCAGGTTGAAGCGATGGGCCGGATCGATCAGTCCCTGGTTGGCCTGTTGCGTGACCCTTTGCCCGATCTCCGCAAGGGCGCCGAAAGGAACCCCCGCCAATCGACTCTGATCGATGATGCAGCTCTGCCCCCAGCGATCAGGATTGTGCAGGCGGTCGACATAGCTGGTTCTGTAGAAACCACTGCCATCGTGCAGGTTGAGAACCAGGTCGACCTGCGGATCGGTGATGATGGTTTTAATTTCTTCGACAAGATGATACTCGGGATCTGATTTTGACAGGAAATCAAATTTGCGGTTCATATCCCCGTGGATACCGCGGGAACGCTTGATGATACTGGCGAAATTCAGATTCGGAACAATCCACAGGGTCCCCTTTGCAATCCGGTAACGCGTGGCCAGCAGAGCCGCAGCATTGAACCCGCCCGGTTCATCTCCCTGAATGCCACCGATCACCAGCAGGGTGTTTCCGACGTCACCCTGTTTTTTCATCAGGTCGAATTCCATCCCCAGAACGCCACCTGGGGTCAGCATCAACAGCAAACAAAACAGGTATACTTTCATCAATAAATTCCTGCCGTTAAAAATAAATGCGACACGGACTCAGGTTATCAGCTTCGGAGCAGACATAGTGAAACATACCTCATCTGACGGCTGTCCGGGCATAAAAAATATGGGTTCTACCAACGGATTTGCAGTTGGTTCATGGGAATAGTCTGACAAACTCCGATATAATGATTATCCAACAAAGGAGACCATTATGAAGATCCTCATGCTACTCACATCACACGACCAACTCGGCGATACCGGGCAGAAAACCGGTTTCTGGCTCGAGGAGTTCGCCAGCCCTTACTATCTGTTCAAGGACGCGCAGGCCGAGATCACCCTGGCCTCTCCCAAGGGCGGCCAACCGCCGCTCGACCCCAAGAGTGATGAGCCTGACTTCCAGACCGACGCGACCAAACGCTTCAGGGGTGACCGCGATGCTCAAGCAGCTTTAGCAAACACGCTGAAACTTTCGGAGATATCTCCAACCGATTACGATGCGGTCTTTTACCCTGGTGGCCATGGACCTCTCTGGGATCTAAGCGAAGATTCTGACTCGATTGCGCTGATCGAAACCATGCACGCTGCGGGCAAAACGGTGGCGGCCGTGTGTCATGCCCCGGCGGTGCTCAAAAACGCCAGGAACCCCGATGGCACGCCGCTGGTCAGTGGCAAGTCGGTAACCGGCTTCAGCAACAGCGAAGAAGCCGCAGTTCAACTGACCGAAATTGTGCCCTTTCTGCTGGAAGATGAGTTGAATGCGCTGGGGGCAAATTATTCGAAGAACGGGGACTGGCAACCCTACGCTCAGACTGACGGGAACCTGATAACCGGGCAGAACCCCGCATCGTCCGATCTGGTAGCGCGGGCAGTGCTCGAGCAGATCAGGAGATAACGGACCGATTCAGCAAGAATGGCCCTGACACCGACTGCGTAGTTTTCGCGAAAATAAAAAACGATCTATGCGCGCTTGCAACACGCCGGGGTTTCAAGCGGCTCCGGCTTCCGTTTCGCCACCGGTCATCGGCACAAAAACCACCCCCAGTATATTCTGGGTATGGCATATGCCCGCCGGATCTTTTTCGACCAGCATCAGCTCCTGGCGCTGGCCGGGAAAACCGACAGGGATGACCAGGCGTCCGCCAGGTTTTAGTTGAGTCAACAGCGCTTTAGGCAGGTGGGTCGCGGCCGCGGTGATCAGGATGCCGTCAAAAGGAGCCTGCTCGGGCCAGCCGACATGTCCGTCGGCCGTTTTGACCTCAACATTCCGGTAGCCGAGCCGCCTCAGGCCTGCGGCCGCCCGCTTCGCCAGAGCAGGGATAATCTCGAGACTGTAGACCTGGCCAACGACCCGTGAGAGGATCGCGGCCTGATAGCCCGAGCCGGTGCCGATTTCAAGAACGCGATGCCCAGCTTGCGGATCAAGCAGGTCGGTCATCAGGGCAACAATGAAGGGCTGGGAGATCGTTTGTCCCTCGCCGATCGGTAAAGGGTTGTTATCGAAGGCCTGATCATTTATCGCAGCGGGCACAAATCGATCGCGTGGCACCCCCGCCATCGCCTGCATAACCAGCGGATCGAACCTGAATCGTCCGGTCAACCGCCCGGTCAGTGCGGCCTCATTCTCGATGACCTGAAGCATCGTTTGAACCCTACTGCGTAGCATCGTACCGCCCCCTTCCCTCTTCTACCTAGATACTAGCAGTTTCCCGATTTACGGGTCGGCTGAAGCCCTCCCTTTCCTCAGCTGCTTCTGCGAATCCGCGCCACGTCACCCGAAAAACCCGGCAAGACCGATTTGAACAACATATCAGGCAGACTGGTCCTTGTTTGCGCCTAAAGGGAAACCGTTCCGTTAGATTGCCGGCCCCGAAACCCCATACTTGGGATGTTATGCGGTAAGGCCCCATTTATTAGAACTCCCATAACATACTTGACGGCCACCGCATTAAAGTTTTATTATTTTCCGTTCCATTAGCGTCAGCCAAGACAACAGCGTAAACCTTAGGACCATGCCAAAAATGGAGGGGAGACGTTCATAAGATTTACCTTTCATGCTTCTTTAACTCTCTGCTCTTCCCCTGATGCCCGAGTCGTGAAGTTGAATAAACTGGAAGGCTTGTAAACTTATGGTCGCCCCCCAGGGTCGCCTGTCCCATTTGCCAAGCGCAAAATACTGAGTAAACTATGTAGGACGAATCAAATAATCCCGCCTTTAAGGAGTGACACGATGAGTGGAGTGGAGAAACCGGATATCCTGCTGGAGAGTGGAACCAACGAGATGGAGATCATTGAATTCCATGTCGGAACTCAGCCGTTGGGGATCAATGTCCAGAAGCTGAAGGAGATCATCTCCTTCGACGAATCGGCCCTGACTTCCATTCCCGAGAGCGATCCGGCGATGCTCGGCACCCTGTTGCTACGTGGTGCCACCATCCCGCTGATCGATTTAAAACTGCACCTGAAGCAACGCCAGCAGAAGGAGCAGACCGAGGATACGCGACCGGTGGTGCTGGTCTGTGAGTTCAATCATCGCACCAACGGTTTCAAGATCGACGGGGTCAACCAGATCCACCGGGTCTCCTGGAGCGATGTCGAGCCGCTTGCGCCCTTTATCAGTCAGTTCAAGCCCCGCTTTACCGGCAGTATCCATATCGAAGACCGCGAAATTCTGCTCCTCGATCTGGAGCATATCATCGGGGAATTCGACCCTGAGTCGGTTCTCGGTGAATCTGAGGAGATCGAAAGCACACAAGAGGACAAGGGGAACTCCGCACGCCGTAAGCAGGTCAAGGTGTTGATGGCCGAGGATTCTTCCATCATCCGCACCAGCATCGAAAAGGTGCTGCGTGGAGCCGGTTTCGATGGCCTGGAGGTGTTTGTCGATGGTGAAGAGTGCTATCAACGAATCCTGCAGCTTAAACAGCAGGCCGATGAGGCGGGTGAGGATATTCGCCACCATTTAAATTTGATAATCAGTGACATAGAAATGCCGAAGATGGACGGCCTGACGCTTTGTCGCAAGGTCAAAGAAGAGTTGGGCTATAAGCATCTGCCGGTGCTGCTCTTCTCCTCGCTGATCAATCCACCAATGGAGGTCAAGTGCGACTCGGTAGGCGCCGATGGCTATGCCGCCAAACCCGAGATCGCCAAGCTGATCGAGATGATGGACCGTTTTATTGAAATCAAACCTTAGTCGGCTGTCCACGACAGCCCGCAGAAGGCCGCAGCTTTTATCATTGATCGACCGTTAGTAGAGTGGGGCAGGCTATTTGATATGTAGTCTGCCCCACTCTCACTCCCCCACCAAGCACTGCCGTTATCCCCCCTGTAACTTGTCCGCAGCAATCAACAATGTTAATTTGAGCCTTTCCCCACCTGAGGAACACCGAATGTCCCAAGCCTGTGCCTGCTGCGATTTTGTCAGTTATCAGCAAAGTCTGCCATCTCTGCTCGACGGCATCGGAGCAGCGGAGGTCCTAAGCCGGCAGACAAAGATCTTGCTCAAGCCCAACCTGGTCAATACCTCGCCACCACCAATCACCCTGCCCCTGGCCGCGATGGAAGTGCTGGTCAAATATATCCGGGCCTGCAGTGACGCCGAACTGGTCATCGGCGAAGGCACAGGGCTGACCGACAAAACCAGCTTCGACATCTTTAGCCACCACGGCTACGACAAGCTGGCGCAGCGCTACGAGATTGAACTGATCGACCTGAACGAAGCAGAAAACATCCGCCTGAGCAACGATGACTGCCAGGTTTTCCCGGAGTTCTACCTGCCGAAACTGGCGTTCGAAACATTTATCATCTCTTTCCCCAGCCTTAAAGCCCACAGTCTGGCCGATGTCACCCTGTCGATGAAAAACATGATGGGCTTTCCCTCGCACCATCACTACCAGCAGGGCGGCCAGTGGAAAAAATCGGCCTTCCATCGCCAGATGCACCGTTCGATCTTCGAACTGAACCGCTACCGCAAACCGGATCTTTCGATCATCGACGCCAGCATCGGCATGGCCGAACATCACCTGGGCGGCCCGATCTGCGAGCCGCCGGTCAACAAGCTGGTGGCTGGCTTCGACCCGGTTGCGGTCGATGCTGCAGGTGCGCAACTGCTGGGTTTTGACTGGCGACAGGTTGAATACATCCGCATGGCTGATGGGATTCTGGGAGATGCAGAGCCGAACCCTTGAAGTTCTATGGGAATCAAATCCAAATCTGTTAAGCTACGAAAGGGATATCCCAACCAAGGGCACCCTGATAGATTTTGATCTGAAGGCCGGGAGCAAACGGCAGCTAGAGGCTTGCAAAACACAACAACCACCCTTAAGAGAATTGACCTAATGTATAAAATCATTGCACATCCGGGAAGCGCACATAAAGATGATTTCATGACGGTAAGTATCCTGCTTGCAACCCTTGGTGAGGCAGAGGTCTTTCGGCGCGAAGCGACCAGCGAAGACCTGGACGACCTCAACACCTATGTGGTCGATGTCGGGATGGAATATGCTCCCGAAAGACACAATTTCGACCATCACCAGGATCGCTCGCTGCCCTGTGCCTTCCATCTGGTCATGCAGCATCTCGGGCACCACGATGCCGCCAACTTGATGTTTGTCTGGTACCCACAGATGAGCATGATGGACGTCAGGGGTCCGTATAAAACAGCGGAACATCTGGGCATCGACCCCGGCGTGATCTTCGCTTCATCTTCGCCGATCGACGGTTATATTCTATCGCGCTTTGCCCGCCTTGAGGTCCTGCGCAGCCAGGATCTTCTCTATCAATTCATGAAAGAACTGGGTAAAGACCTGATTGCGATGATTGACCGCAAAATGAAGCGCCTCGAACGCCTGAAATCAGCAGCCCAGGTTGTCGCGGTCAAGCACTACAAGGCGATTACCTGTGCCATCGATGATTCACCCAAACTGGCGATGGAGCTCTATATGCGCCATCTGGATAATGAGCGGATCGTGATGAGCATCACCCCCTCTAATCGCGGCGAGGGCTGGGAGCTGCTGCGCCTCGATGACCACGCTGCGGTGAATTTTCTGGCGATTGCAGATCATTCTGAGATCCGCTTCGTGCATGCCAACGGCTTTCTGGCTAAAACCCATACCCGCCTGCCGCTCGATCAGGTTATCAAACTTGCCGCTCAGGCGATCTCGGACCCCCGCGGCTCTGCGGACGATTGATTGTGGCAAAAAACTGCAGAAAGATGGCCGACATGGATCACAAAATTCCACCACCCGGTCGCAGTGCCGTGCGCTGGTTTCTCTTTCTCAGTTTCTATCACCTTCTGCCCGTCCCCTGGTATCTGGCGGTCATCGCCGGACTGGCTCCGGCCAGTTTTCTCTTCGCCGCCGGAATGGCGAGCCTCTTTTCGGGCGATAACGATTCACTCGCCTTCGCCGCTTTCCTCTTAGCACCAGTGTTGGTCAGCGGGTTGGTCTTTTATTTTTCAGCCTGGCTGCTGGCGCTGGGGATCGGCCGCCTGCGCAAGCCGCTGACGCGAACGTTCGCACTGATCCTGCTATTGGCTGTCTGCCTAATAGCGGCGATGAACCCAATCTTCATCTCCGGCGGCCACGGCAGTTCATCATCATACGGCCTGTTCGACTTCATCAAGGTATTGGCCGATTTCAGAATTTCAGCTTCCCATTCCAGCACCTATTTCGTTAGCCTGTCGATCCTGTTGCTGGGCTTGCTGGGCTATCAGCAGATGGTGGCCCTAAAAGCCCCGCTCCCGGCGGAAAAATGGCTGCGGCGGCGGCACATCCGCCGGCAGTTGCTGACGGCCGGCCTGTTGACCCTGTTGCTGGTTTTCGGCTGGACCCATCGGCTGCGGCTGGTGGTTAAACCGCTGGCTGATCTGGGGGTCGCCTCGGCGCAGTACCGACTGGCGATGGCAATCAAGACCGATTCCGGTCGTAGTTACCAGGGCTATCTGGTCCGAGCCGCCGAACAGGGGCATGTCAAGGCAGCCCTGCAACTGGTCCTGCATCCACGCTCAAGGCAAGAGAAGCTGCGTTGGTTACCGATCGCTGCCGAAGGGGGCATGGCGGCGGCAGAGTATCAGATGTACCAAGAGCTACTGAAAATAGCGCCTGAGATTGAAAGCTCAGCAACGGCACGTGACTGGCTGGAAAAGGCGGCCAACAACGATCATGCGGCTGCCCAGTTCGATCTCGGACGCTACTATCAGCAGGATCATGCCGAACTGGGGTTTGTGAAGGATTCCGCCAAGGCACGTCAGTGGTGGGAACGGGCTGTCGAGAATGGACATGCTCGGGTGATCTCTGAGCTTATATGGCGTTACGAAAAGGGCGCACAGGGGTTCCCGCATGACCCACAGCGAGCCATTGAGCTGCTGAACCTCGCGGCTGATGACCGCGAGCATGGCCGCAACGGTCTTAAGAAAGACTCTCGGTTGGCTGCCAGCCAGCGGGCGCATGCCGAACGGATAGCCAGCCGTGAAGATCTCGTCAAGCTGGGTGATGCGCATGCGCAGGCAGAACAGGGCCACGAGCTATTGCAGGTGGCCGGAGCATCGCCGGAGACCCTGTCAAAGGGTCTGGCACTGCTGGAGAAGGCCGCAAACCAAGGCGATGCGCAACTGCAATATGAACTGGGTGGAATTTTTCTCTTCGGCCGCAGCGGACAGACAATCGATCTGCCGCGAGGACGTAGCTGGTGGGCAAAAGCTCTGGAGCAGAACCACGTCAAGACCATGGAATATGTTGCGCCAGCCTACCAGAACGGCCGCTTCGGCTATCCGGCCGACCTGCTGAAATCAAAAGCAGTGGTCAAGCGACTAATCGCAGCCTATCGCGATGGCCTCTACGGAGTCGATCCCGATCCGGTCAAGGAGCACCGCTGGAACAGTGAGCTCAAATATTTCGATCGCCTCTTCGATCTGGCAGGCGGTAGCTACCAGTCACCGGACGAACTGCAGAAGAAAGCCGAGACCGGCGATGCGCAGGCCCAGTACCAGCTTGGTCGCCAGCTGATGGTCAGCGGACCTGCGGCTCAACGTCAAAATGGGTTAGCATGGATTGAGCGAGCCGCCGAGGCCGGCTACGCTGAAGCCCAGTTCCGGCTGGTGACCTATTTTGAGCGTCAGACCGGCATCATGCGCAAAGACCCGACCCGTGGGGTTGCTATCCTTAAGGCCGCTGCCGCCCAGAATCACCTGCCTGCCATGGGAACCCTGGCCCTCGCCTATGAGAAGGGGCGCAACGGCTTGGCTCGCAACCCTGAAAAAGCCATGGAATGGTACCAACGCTTGCTGCAGGCCTACGATGCAGGTAACTACCTCGGCGAGATCGATGAGCGGTTTATTGCTTTTAACCGCCAGCGATTGATCTACACAACCAAGGCGTTGAAAGTGGAAACCGAAAAGGCACGCCGCTACGAAAATGCCTCACCGCTTGAGCGACAGCTTATTGAGATTGAGGAGCGATACCGTATCGAATTCCAGCATGCCGTCAACGCCCTCGACCGGCGTGATGGAAGTCCGACGGGTCGGAAGAAGATCCGTGCGGAGTTTGATCGTCTGCGCGAAAAATTCAATCAACTGCGCGATACGGAGATCGCCCGGCTCAAGGGGAGCAGCTCATGACTGCGGACAACTTGAATATTCGGCAGAGACATAAACCTCCCCTTCCCCGATATCTACTTGAGTCAGCGGCCAAACGGAGTATAGTCCACAGCCGTAAAATAGCCCCGATCTCCTAACCCTCAACCACAGAGCAAAAACGCCCTATGCCATTCTCTTCTCTCGGACTCTCTGAAGCCATTCTTCGTGCTCTCAATGACGTAGGTTATACCAAGCCCACGCCGATTCAACAAAAAGCGATCCCCGCTGTGCTCGCAGGTAAAGACCTCCTGGCCGTAGCACAGACAGGCACCGGCAAAACCGCCAGTTTTGTGCTGCCGCTACTGCAGCGTCTCGCCTGCGGTCCCAAGACGAAGGCGAACCATGTGCGTGCCCTGGTGCTAACGCCAACCAGAGAACTGGCGATCCAGGTGGCCGATTCCGTGGCCGGCTATGGCAAATATCTCACCCTGAAATCGAGCGTCGTCTATGGCGGGGTAAAGATCAATCCGCAGATGATGAAACTGCGCGGCGGAACCGACGTGCTGGTGGCGACACCGGGGCGCTTGCTCGACCTTTTCAGCAAGAACGCGGTGAAGTTTAGTCAAATAGAAACCCTCATCCTCGATGAGGCGGACCGGATGCTCGACATGGGATTCAACCGCGATATCCGCAAAATTCTCAGCCTGCTGCCCAGAAAGCGCCAGAATCTGCTTTTTTCAGCAACCTTTTCAGCGGATATTCAAGAGCTGACCTCCGATCTGCTCAAGAATCCGCTGCAGATCGAGATCAGCCCACAACAGCCCGTGGCCACGACTGTTCAGCAGCGGGCCTATGAAGTTGACAAGGAGAAGAAACCGGCCCTTCTCAGCCACTTGATCCGCAGCAAAGGCTGGCAACAGGTGCTGGTTTTTACCCGCAGCAAAAACGGCGCGGACAATCTGGTTAAAAAACTACTCCGTGACGGCATTTCGGCCGCTGCAATCCATGGCGACAAAAGCCAGGCTGTTCGCACAGCCACACTTAACGCCTTTAAAACAGATAAAGTCCACATCCTGGTCGCTACTGATATCGCGGCGCGTGGCATCGATATCGATGGCCTGCCTCAGGTCGTTAATTTTGATCTGCCAAAGGTTTCAGAGAATTACATTCACCGCATCGGCCGAACCGGTCGCGCCGGTTCGGAAGGCGAAGGGATCTCCCTGGTCAGTGCGGATGAGGTCAAACTTCTCGCCGCTATCGAAAGCCTGATCGGTCAGACTCTGGTGCGCGAAGTGGATGCCGACTTCATCCCGGCGCATAAGGTTCCCTTGACGCGCCAAATGAAGAGAGGACCCAAGAAACCCAAGAAAACCAAGCAGAAGAAATGTGCCGATAAAGGATTAATCTAATTTTGTGTTTTAGATTGTCGACGGCATGAAGGCTCGACAGCTCCCCGAAACTGGTTCCCCGGCGATGCGAACAAGCGACGCTTATCGCCGGGACGTAATTTTTTGATCTGTGCCTCACGCTTGCCGGCGCTACTTCGATCATGCCCCTCTTCAAGGTAGACCAGGCGGAGCGGCACATGGCCGCGAAAGTACTTGGCTCCCGTCCCGGAAGCATGCTGGTCAAAGCGCCGTTCAACATCGGTCGTGATACCGGTATAAAGAGAATCATCCCCACAGAGGATGATATAGACCTGCCAATTCATATCTGAGTTTTCCCTGATGCCCCTAGATCCGCTAACCAATTCAGACAACATAGACCTTTTCTAACTTGCCTCTATCCCTTAAGGCGACTATAGTCTGCGTCTTTTGCCCCGCCACATCCAGTTAAATCTCCCCCGTTTAAGGAACTAATTGATGTTCGAATTTCTTGTCAGAAAAACAACCTCATATAAAGATGATCTGCTCTCCGGCCTGACCGTCGCCCTGGCGCTGGTGCCTGAGGCAGTCGCCTTCGCCTTTGTCGCCGGTGTCGACCCCCTGGTCGGTCTCTACGCTGCCTTTATGGTTGGATTGATCACCGCCGCCATCGGCGGTCGTCCGGGAATGATCTCCGGTGCAACCGGCGCCCTGGCGGTCGTCATGGTGACCCTGGTCGCCGACCACGGTGTCGAATATCTGTTTGCGGCCGTGGTGCTGATGGGGATCATCCAGGTCAGCGCCGGGGTCCTGCGCCTCGGTAAATTCATCCGCCTGGTCCCCCACCCGGTCATGCTCGGCTTCGTCAACGGCCTGGCGATCATCATCTTCCTTGCCCAACTCGGTCAGTTCAAGGTCGCCGATGCCGACGGGATCATGCAATGGATGCAGGGGCCGAGCCTCTACCTGATGCTCGGCCTGGTCGCACTGACCATGGCGATCATGGCCCTCCTCCCCAAACTGACCATGGCTTTCCCCTCGGCGCTGGCTGCGATCCTGGTCGTTACCGCGCTGGTCCATGGCTTCAACCTCGATACCCGCACGGTCGGCGATCTCGCCTCGGTCGCCGGTGGTCTGCCCTCTTTCCACATCCCGCTGGTCCCCCTATCGCAGGATAACCTGCTGATCATCCTGCCCTATGCGGCGATTCTTGCCGCCATCGGCCTGATCGAATCACTGATGACCCTGTCTCTGATCGATGAGGTCACCGAGACCCGTGGGCGCGGCAACCGTGAGTGCATCGGCCAGGGAGTCGCCAACGTCGTCACCGGTTTCTTCGGCGGCATGGGTGGCTGCGCGATGATCGGCCAGAGCATCATCAATATCAACTCCGGTGGCCGCGGTCGTCTCTCCGGTATCACCGCCGCCCTCTGTTTGCTCATCTTTATCGTCTTCGCCTCAGGCCTGATCGAAATGATCCCGCTGGCTGCGCTGATCGGCGTGATGTTCATGGTGGTGGTCGGCACCTTCGCCTGGTCGAGCCTGCGCATTCTGCACAAGATCCCGCTTAGCGATGCTCTGGTCCTGGTGCTGGTATCGGCGGTCACCGTCTTCACCGACCTGGCCGTCGCCGTCGCCGTCGGCGTCGTCGTTTCGGCACTGGTCTTCGCCTGGCAAAACGCACGGCGGATCTATTCGGAAATATCCTTTGACGAGGACGGAACCAAGACCTACCGCTTAAATGGCCCGCTCTTCTTCGGTTCGGTCCGTTCCTTCCACGACCAGTTCACCCCGGCTGAAGATCCCGCCGAAGTGATCATCGACTTCCGCGGCTCACGGGTCTGCGACCACTCGGGACTCGAAGCAGTGAGCAGCCTCACCGAACGCTATCTGGGACAAGGGAAAAAACTGCGCCTCCAACACTTGAGTGCCGAGTGCCGTTCGCTGCTGGATAATGCCGGCAGTATGATTGAAGTCAATGTCATTGAAGATCCACGCTATCGGGTGGCGGTCGACGAACTGGCCTAAAAAACCCAGAAAAAAGAATCAAAAAAGCCGCCCATTGCTTCGCAGGGGGCGGCTTTTTTGCGTTTAAATTCGGCAAGAAATGACCGGGATTCCCTCAACTATTTGATATAGTGCCTGCAAAAAATACAGTCCAATCAAAATAAATTTTGGCCTTCTTAAGTTTTTTTAGTATTTTCGCAAGAATTAATAGTATTATTCAAACTTCGTTTGATTTTCTCGACTCGAAGGTCCCCTGAGAATTATCCTAATCTGGAATGATGCTGCCAATCTTAGGCCGATAGCCTGCCGGCAGCCTTTGGCTAAACATGTAATCACAGAACATTTCAATCCCCATCAACCAAGGAGAAGAACAATGAAAAGAACGATGCAATGCCTCATTTTCATCTGTCTGTCCCTGCTGTTGGCGCTGCCTGCCCTGGCGGCAGACACCATCAAGATCGGTTTCAACATCCCGATGACCGGTGACATCCCCAAGGTCGGAGAATCTTCCAAGTTTTCCGCTGAAATGCTCAAGGCCGACATCAACGGGGCCGGTGGTCTTGAGGTCGGCGGCAAAAAATATATGCTCGAGTTTATCTATGAGGACAACGAAGCCAAGGCCGAGTCTGCGGTTACCACTGCTCTTAAGTTGATTACAAAAGATGAAATCATCGCCATGATCGGCCCTAACTCATCCAAACAGGCAGTTCCTGCTGGACAGATTGCCGATGATAACGGCGTTGTTATGGTCACTCCATGGTCGACTAATCCCGATACCACTTTCGATCGTCCCTGGGTTTTCCGGGCTGCTTTCCTCGACCCCTTCCAGGGTCCGGTTGCCGTAAACTATGCCGTCAAAACTTTTGGCGCCAAGACCGCAGCAGTTCTTTATGACCTGTCTAACGACTACTCCAAGGGCCTGGCAGAAATCTTCAAGGCCGAGTTCGAGAAAAAAATGGGCGCCGGTACCGTTAAGGCATTCGAAAGCCACGGCACCAAAGACCAGGATTTTTCGGCCCAACTGACCAAGATCATTGCTACCAAGCCTGACTTCATTTTTGTCCCTGACAACTACAACCAGGTCGCTCTTATTGTTCCACAGTCACGCCAGCTTGGTTTCAAAGGCGAGTTCATGGGTTCCGACTCCTGGGGTTCTTCTGAGTTGATAACTCTCTGTGGCGTGGCTTGCTATGGCCTGTCCTTCTCGACACATTACGCGGCGGCTGGTGCTACAGGCGCAACTAAAGAGTTTATCGATCGTTTCAGTGCCAAGTATGGCGCCACTCCTGATGACGTGGCGGCTTTGACCTGGGATGCAACCCGCGTTGTTCTGCTGGCGATCCAAAATGCCGGGGAAATCACCGGCAAGCTGAAGAAGGATCGTAAAGCCGTTCGCAAAGGCATGGAGGCGATCAGCAGCTTCGAAGGAATTACCGGCAGCATGAAGTTTGACGAGCAGGGCGACCCCGTCAAGTGTGCTGTTGTGGTTAAGATTACCGATACCGGTGAGTTTGCTTTTAAAGAGTCTGTCTGTCCATAAAGTAAGAGTTTATTTTATAAACTAGGCAAGGAAGGAGGTCGGGGATTTTCTCCGACCTCCTTCCTTGCCAGCGATACAAGAACCAAAGGTTGTTCATGTTAGAGAGTCTCATTCAAAATATAATTAACGCTTTGCAGTGGGGTAGCTTTTATGCCCTGATTGCTCTTGGCTACACTCTAGTTTATGGAGTTCTGACCCTGATCAACTTCGCCCATGGCGATGTCTTCATGGTCGGTGCCTATATTGCCTTTTTTGTGGCAACCTTCTGCCTCACGGTTCTCGGCTTGCCGGGTTGGGTAGCGCTGATCCTTGTCATTCCACTGACAATGATTCTGACCTCTCTGGTCGGCGTTACCCTTGAGAGGATCGCCTATCGACCATTGCGCAAAAAGGGCGCTCATCGCCTCTACGTGGTCATTACCGCTCTGATGTGTGGTTTGATCCTCGAACACGCCAACCTGGCTATTTTTGGCGCCAGCCGCAAAGCTTTTCCGGCACTGATTGAAGTTCAGGTTTACAATATTGGCGGAGTGACTTTTACAAATTTGAAAATTGCCGTCATTGTGACCGCATTTCTGGTCTTTCTGTTCCTCCATTGGGTGGTAACAAAAACCAGGATCGGCATGGCGATGCGGGCAATTTCTTACGATAAATTCGCAGTCCCCCTGATGGGAATTCCGCTTGATCAGATTATAGTTTTTACCTTTATTCTCGGTTCAGGTTTTGCTGGACTGGCAGGTTTGCTCTTTGCCATGAGCTACCCGGTGCTGGAACCTTACATGGGCGCGTTGATCGGTTGGAAGGCATTTATCGCAGCCGTCGTCGGTGGTATCGGTGATATTCGAGGGGCATTTGTCGGCGGATTTTTGCTCGGTGCAGTGGAAATTATGGTTGTCGCCTTTTTCCCCTCAACATTTCGCGACCTGATCTCTTTTACCGTCCTGCTGGCGATACTGACCTGGAAACCTACCGGTCTGGTCGGCATCGCCCAGACCACCAAGATTTAGGGGGACGATATGTTACAACGTTATTCCGTCCACCTGACTCTGGCTCTGAGTGGCGGCCTACTTGTCTACCTGGCCGACCAAGAGTATCTCAGCCTTTACACTATGTCGGTCCTGATGTTCATGGGGGTCAATGTGATCCTCTCTGCCAGCCTCAATCTGGTCAATGGCTATATGGGCGAATTCTCCTGTGGCCATGCTGGATTCATGTGCGTCGGAGCCTATGTATCCTCGCTGCTCGGAGTCTGGCTGTTCGCTAAGGACAAGGTTTTCGGCGCGGCGTTGCTCAACCCGGAGTACGCTCTCTACGCCTTTCCATTTGTAATCCTCGCGGGTGGTGTCGCAGCGGCACTGGCCGGTCTGCTAGTTGCCGTACCCTCCTACAAGACCCGCGGCGACTACCTGGCGATCATCACCATCGCCGCCAACTACATTATCATCAGCGCCATCGAAAATATCGGCGCCATCGGCGGTTCACGTGGTTTCATGGGCATGAAACGCCTGGTCAACTCGATGGAAGATATTATCGAACTGCCCTGGATGCCGATCTGGGTATTTATCTTCACGGTGTTTTCCATCTGGTTGATTCGTCGCTACGTCTCTTCGACCTTCGGCAAAGGGGTCTCGGCTATCTGTCAGGATGAGGTCGCCGCCGAGATCATGAGTGTCAACACCAACAAGATGAAAACTATTACCTTCATGCTCTCTTCAGGTCTGGCGGGTATCGCTGGCGGGCTGTTTGCTTATATCCTCGGTTATGTCAATCCGGGCAGTTTCAATATCATGAAATCAACAGAAGTGTTGGTCATGGTTTATCTAGGCGGCATGGGCTCACTCACCGGTTCTGTGTTGTCAGCAATTCTTTTTACATTCATGTTGGAAGGGTTCAGATTTATTATCCCCCTGGCCAACGATTTTGCTCATCAAGTACATCTTATTCCCGATGGCTATGATATCAGTCCGGTGTGGAGATGGGTTTTAATTCCGTTACTCTTGATCGTCCTGATGCAGTTCCGTCCCGAAGGAATTATGGGCAACCGTGAACTGGGAGATATCTTCCCGCGGCTGAAGAAATTCTACAGGTTTAAATAATGGCACAGACTCAAGTAGAGACAGATAACGCGCCGGTCCTCGAAATCCGCGGGTTGACCCAACGCTTCGGGGGCCTGACTGCAGTCAACGACTTTAACGTCAAGTTGATGCCGGGAGAACTCTCAGGACTGATCGGACCCAATGGTGCGGGGAAAACGACCGTCTTCAATCTGGTCAGTGGCTTCTATCAGCCGAGCGAAGGTCAAATTCTGATCGACGGAGTTCCGACCGCGGGGCTCAAACCGCACAAGGTTACCGCACTCGGTGTTGCCCGTACCTTCCAGAACATTCGTCTCTGGAACGACATGACGGTGCTCGACAACATTCGTGTCGCCCAGCATTATCGGCTCGGATATGGCCTCTTTCATGCGGTCGCTCGCAGCAAACATTACCAGGAACGCGAGCAAGAAATAGCCCAGGAAGCGGCAGAGCTTCTCGAGGTTTTCGACCTGCAACGTTTCGCCAATGAATTCCCGAAGAACCTGCCTTACGGCACCCAGCGTAAGCTGGAAATTGCGCGCGCCCTATCGAGCCACCCCAAGCTGCTATTGCTTGATGAGCCGGCCGCAGGACTCAACTCTGCCGATATCAAAGAGTTGATCCGACTGGTGCGCTGGATCCACGGCAAGTTCGATGTCACTATCTGGATGATCGAGCATCACATGGATGTCATGATGGAGCTGTGCACCCAGATCAAGGTGATCGATTTCGGCCAAACTATTGCTGAAGGCGATCCAGACAAAGTCCGAAACGATCCTGCGGTCATGACCGCTTACCTCGGAGATGATGTAATCTGATGATACTATCAGTTGAAAACCTGGAAGTTAAATACGGCAATATTCAAGCCTTGCACGGTATCAGCTTTCACGTAAATGAAGGCGAAATCGTCACCCTGATCGGTGCAAACGGCGCAGGCAAAACCACCACCCTTCACAGTATTTCGCGCTTGCCACCACCTGAAGCGCCACGTGTCATTGCCGGCGATATCAGTTTCCGCGGCGAATCTATACTGAAAACCAAGCCGGACCTGGTCGTTAAAGATCTGCATCTGGCTCTGGTTCCTGAAGGGCGTCACATTTTCGGCAACCTGACGGTCATGGAGAACCTGCAACTGGCGACCTACGCGCGGGCCAAAGGGACCAATTTCACCCCAGAGTACGAGCGAATCTTCGAACTGTTCCCGCGGCTGCAAGAACGGCGCAAACAGCGGAGTGAATCGCTTTCAGGGGGTGAACAACAGATGCTGGCGGTCGGTCGGGCACTGTTGACCGGGTGCAATTTTTTGATGCTGGACGAACCCTCGATGGGATTGGCTCCGGTGCTCAAATACGAGCTGTTTCGGAAACTCAAACAACTCAACGAAGAAGGGATGACCATCCTGCTCATCGAACAGAATGCCAACCTGGCCCTGCATCTGGCGCACCGCGGCTACGTGCTGGATACCGGCAAGATTGTCGCCGAAGGGACAAGTGAAGAACTGCTGGGGAACCCGGAGGTTAAAAAAGCCTACCTGGGTGGATAAAAAGTCTACAAACGGATCGACAGGTCCGTTCTCACCAGTTGTTGAAACCACTCGATTATCTGCGCAGCGCTTTCAGCAACCTCCGGGGTCAGTTCCTCGCCCAATTGCATCGAACCAACCTGGATCCCCAGACAGAGACAATCCGTTGAGTACTCAGTCTCGATCCATTCGATCAGCGCCGATAACGGCAGACGGTGACTGCTTAAACAGCCCTCGACCAGTTCAGAGGTTTCGATCCGACGCAGTGTGCCGGGCCGGGCACCGAAATCTGCCGCGTCGAGGAAGATAATCCTTTGTGGTCGGTAAATATCGGCAAAGTCGATGGCACGCTCCGGCCGATCACCGGCATTTTCGATCCTGATACCGGGGATTCGTTTCAACTCTCCCGCCAAAAAAGGGCCGACACCGTCATCACTACGTAAGGAGTTGCCGAGGCTGATCAGCAGAGTCTGGGTTATTCCTGCACTGAACAGCTTGGTAAGGGTTTCAGCGACCAATGAAATCGATCTCCAGAAAGTGGGTCGAACAGGAGATACAGGGGTCATAAGCCCGCACCAGCATCTCCAGTGCCAGGGTGATCTCGTCATCGCTGCGGTCAAGAATCTCAGGCACCAATTTATACATGTCATCCTCTATGTTCTGCAGATTCTGCCCGGTCGGAATCACACAGTTGGCCTGTTGGATAATCCCCCTCTCATCAACCTGGTAATCATGAAAGAGGATCCCACGCGGAACCTCTACGGCCCCGACCCCACGACCAGCCTGCACTGAGATGCTTTGATTCTCATTGACCCCGACGATCACTGCTTCTCGCCTGTCTACCCCGCTGATCAGGAGTTGCCCGACGATCCCGAGTGCCTCGGCAGCGCAATGGGCACATTCGACCAACTGGGCAGCGGTATTGAGAAAGGGATTATGGCAAGGAGCGCTCAGCCCGAGCTGATCAGCG
>JAUXIR010000142.1 GCA_030620915.1 Geopsychrobacter sp.
AGTTCAGCCAGGACTTCGGTAGTATGCTCTCCCAGTAATGGTGGGGCCTGAGAATACTCGACCGGGGTCTGGGAAAACTTCATCGGGCTGCCGACCAGCGGCACCTTCCCGGCACTCTGATGCTCCAGGTCGATGCGCATCTGTCGCGCCTCGATCTGCGGCTCGTTGAACACTTCGGTGAGGGTATTGATCGGCCCACAGGGGACCCCCGCCTCCTCAAGCAAGGCGATCCAGTCGGCGCTGTCGCGCTGCTGCAGGGCCTGCTCGATCAGCGGGATCAGCTGTTTGCGGTTCTCGACCCGCGCGGCGTTGCTGGTAAAACGTGGATCGGTGGCCAGCGCGGCGCAACCCGCCAGGCGGCAGAATCTGCCGAACTGCCCGTCGTTACCGACCGCCAGGATGATATGTCCGTCGGCAGTCGCCAACGCCTGATAGGGGACGATATTCGGGTGGGCGTTGCCGAGCCGCCCCGGCGCGTTACCGCTGACCAGGTAGTTCATCGCCTGGTTCGCCAGGGTCGCGACCTGGACATCGAACAGCGCCAGATCGATATGCTGCCCCTCGCCGGTCCGCTCGCGATGAGTCAGTGCGGCCAGCACCGCGGTGCTGGCATACATGCCGGTGAAGATATCGACGATCGCCACACCGACCTTCATCGGCCCGCCCCCCGCTTCGCCATCCGGCGCACCGGTGACGCTCATCAAGCCCCCCATCCCCTGGATCAAGAAGTCGTAACCGGCGCGCCGGCTATTGGGTCCGGTCTGGCCGAAGCCGGTAATCGAACAGTAGATCAGCTTTGGGTTGAGCTGCTTGAGTGTCGCGTAATCGAGGCCGTACTTGGCCAGCCCGCCGACCTTGAAATTCTCCAGCAGGATATCGCTCTGCTCGGCCAGACGACAGACCAGCTCACGCCCGGCCGGACAGGTGAAGTCGATGGTGACCGACTTCTTGCCGCGATTGGCGGAGAGGAAATAGGCGGCATCGCTGGTCGGGTTCCCCTCGGCATCCTGCAGGAAAGGGGGGCCCCAGCCGCGGGTGTCGTCACCGACCTTGGGCCGTTCGACCTTGATAACCTCGGCGCCCAGGTCGGCCAGGGTCTGGCCGGCCCAGGGGCCGGCCAGCACCCGACTGAGATCGAGGACACGAATATGACTGAGCGGACCTGCCATGACTATTTACCCCTTCTTCTGCAATGCTTAAGCTGAAAGTTTTTCGGTCAGAATCGGCACCAGTTGCTTCAGGTCGGCCACCGCCAACACATCGGCAATCTCACCGATCGGCGCATCCTTGTCGGTGTTGATCGCGATCACGAACTCCGATTTCTTCATCCCGGCCAGGTGCTGGATGGCACCGGAGATCCCGCAGGCGACATAGAGTTTGGGCGAGACGGTCTGGCCGGTGGTCCCGACCTGACGACTGTGATCGGCCCATTCGGAATCGACCACCGGACGGCTGGCGCCGTATTCGCCCTTAAGCGCCTTGGCCAGACCTTCGACCATGGCCAGGTTTTCCGGCTTGCCGATACCGCGCCCGGCACTGACGATGATTTCGGCTTTGGAGAGATCGACGCCGCCAGCTTCGGCCTCTTCGTAACCGCCGAACACGACCTGGGTAGCGGCGTTGCTATCGATCTTTCCCACCCGCGGACTACCGACCGGATCGCTGGAGAGGCCGAAGGCTCCCGACTGCAGAGAGACGACAGTCTGAGCTGTTTTGACCCTGACCTCGCGGCGCAGCTTGGAGTTGCAGACCGGCACAACCGGAACCCCATCGACAATCTCGACGACCTCGGAGACATGGGCGGCTCCGAGTGCCAGAGCAACCCGCGGCGCCAGGTCCCAGCCGTAGGAGGAGTGGGAAAAAACCACCATATCCGGCTCTTCCTTGGCGATTACATCGAGCAGCAACTGCTTATGCACCGCCGGATTAAATTCGCTATGTTTGCCGCTGTCGGCCAGATAGAGGGTGCCATCGTACTGCGGCAGGGTGCTGTCGCTGCCGACCAGAAACATGGCGGAGTCGGCACCCAGCTTGCGGGCAAAGTCAACCAGTTCATAGGTTGAACCTGAAAGCTTTCCATCTCTATATTCAGCAACCAGTAGTGTCTTCATTGTTCTCTCCTTGTCAGGCTAAGCCAGGACCGCGGTTTTGTCTTTGAGGATCTGAATCAGCTGATCGGCCAGATCGTTCACATCACCCTCCAGCACCAGTCCACCAGCCTTCTTTTCCGGGAAGTAGATTTTGCCGGTCTCCTGCCTGGCCTCCACCTTGAGCAGTTCAGAGACCTCGACGGAGAGGAGTTCCTTCTTCTTGGCCTTCATGATGTTCGGCAGGGTCGGGTAGCGTGGGGTGTTCAGGCCCAACTGGCAAGTGACCAGCGCCGGGGTGGCACAACTGACCCTGGCCTTCAGGCCGCCTTCGAGCTCACGTTTAGCACTGACCCTACCCCCCGCAAAAGTAAAATCAACGATGGTCGAGATACTCGGCAGATTGAGCAGTTCGGCGACCAGCACGCCGACCTGGGCGCTTCCGCGGTCCTGCGACTGCATGCCGGTGAAGATCAGGTCGAAGCCTTTATTCCTGGCGAACTCGGCGATCATCGAGGCGATCTCAAAGGGGTCTTTTTGATGGGAGTTATCATCGGCGACATGCAGACCGCGATCGCAGCCCATCGCCAACGCCTTCTTCATCGTCTCCTTCACCCGCTGTGGCCCGATACAGAGAACGGTCAGATCAGAATCACCGACCTGCTCCTTGAGTTGCACCGCCTGCTCGATGGCGTACTCGTCATACTCATTCATCCGCCAGGCAAGGTCGCTGTCGTCGTACCAGGTCCCGCTAGCGGCGACCTTGAACTTCGATTCCATATCGGGAACCTGTTTGATGCAAACCAGAATCTTCATGGGTAATCTCCAGTTGTTCAGTTAGGAGTTGAGAGATAAAAATTCCACGAAGGCGCCTCGGCCTTCTGAGAGAGGAGAACGCATTTCAAAGGAGATGCGCCTTCGTGGCAACTTAATTTTGTTGGTTACAGGCGTTCACTCGGAAGCTCGGCGATATCTTTGGTGCTCCCCCGGCTAAGTGCTTTGTAGAACCCGATCCAAAAACAGGATCGGACACCCTTCTCAATAAACGAAGGACACAGACGGAAGCAGGTCCCGCTGCCAAACCGATGAATCAGGCCAGGGTCAAGAGGACCTGTCCGATCTCGACCGCATCACCCTCCTGAATGAGCAGTTGGCCGATGGTCCCGTCCCGCTCGGCAATGATTTCGTTCTCCATGTTCATCGCCTCGAGGATGAGGAGCAGATCCCCTTCCTGCACCTGTTGTCCGGCAGTCACCTCCAGCTTCCAGATATTGCCGGCCAGGGGTGCGGTCACCCCGTTTTCAGCGGCAACAGAGACCGGTGCAGCACAGCCCTTCTCACCGACATAACTCAGCAGAGCCTCGCCGATATCAACGCTATCGCCCTCCTTGACCAGGATGTCGGCGATAACGCCTGATTTCTCGGCCAGAACTTCATGTTCCATCTTCATCGCTTCGAGAATGAACAGCAGATCCCCTTCTTCAACCTCATCCCCCGCAGCCACCTCGATCTTCCAGATATTCCCGGCCAGCTGGGCATCGGTGGTGTCGGCAGCAACCTGAGCAGCTGTCCCGGCCGGAATAGCTGCGGCGGCGACCGCTGCAGCTGCGGCCCCCTCGGCGCCGGCGACCTGAACGACGAAACTCTTGCCGCCGCCGGTTACGGTGTAGGTCTCACCAGCGGCAACCGGTGCCGCTGCGGCCGCATCCTCGCCGGTCGGGGCCGGCTCGAAGGCAGCGGGGTTGTCACGGTTCTCGATAAATTTCAGCCCGACCTGTGGAAAGAGCGCGTAGGTCAAAACATCATCGATCTCGTTCTCGGCCAGGCTGAGTTTCTTCTCGGCGGCGATCTCACGCAGTTCAGCGGTCAGTCGTTCCACCTCGGGTTCAAGCAGATCGGCCGGACGACAGCTGATCGGCGAAACCCCTTTCAGAATTTTTGTCTGCAGCTCCTTGTTGACCGGCGCCGGAGTGGAGCCGTATTCGCCCTTGAGGACGGCGGTCGTCTCCTTGGTCACCGACTTATAGCGTTCTCCGGCCAGGATATTGAGTACCGCCTGACTGCCGACGATCTGCGAGGTCGGGGTCACCAGCGGCAGGAAGCCGAGATCCTCGCGCACGAAGGGAATCTCTTCCAGCACCTGGTCGATCTTGTCGCTGGCCCCCTGCTCGCGCAGCTGGCTTTCCATGTTGGTCAGCATGCCGCCGGGAACCTGAGCCATGATAATCCGTGAATCGATCCCCTTAAGGGCGCCCTCGAACTTGACGTACTTCTTACGCACTTCGCGAAAATAAGCGGCGATCTCCTGCAGCGGAGTCAGATCGAGACCGGTGTCACGCTCGGTCCCCTCGGTCATGGCGACCAGGGTCTCGGTGGGAGAATGGGCATAGGTCAGGCTCATGGAAGAGATCGCGGTGTCGACACCGTCGAGTCCGGCCTCGATCGCCTTCAGATAGGCGGAAGTGGACATGCCGGTCGTGGCATGACAGTGCATATGAATCGGAACATCCACCGCCTGCTTGAGTTTTTTGACCAACTCGTAGGCCGCGCCGGGGGTGATCAGACCGGCCATATCCTTGATGCAGATCGAGTGAGCCCCCATATCCTCAATGGTCTTGGCCAGGTCCACCCACTTGGCGAGGGTATGAACCGGGCTGACGGTGTAGGAGATACAGCCCTGGGCATGTTTCTCCTGCTTGATGACCGCCTTGACGGCGGTCTTAAGGTTGCGCGGATCATTCATGGCGTCAAACACCCGGAAAACATCGATACCGTTAACCGCCGCCCGCTCGACGAATTTCTCGACGACGTCATCGGCATAATGACGGTAGCCCAGGATATTCTGCCCCCTGAACAGCATCTGCTGCGGGGTGTTTGGCATCGCCTGCTTCAGGGCCCTGAGACGCTCCCAGGGATCCTCACCCAGAAAACGGATGCAGGAGTCGAAAGTGGCTCCTCCCCAGGTTTCAAGTGACCAGTAACCGATCTTATCCAACTTCTCCGCGATGGGAAGCATATCTTCCAGTCGCATCCGGGTCGCGAACAGGGACTGGTGCGCGTCGCGCAGAACAAGTTCGGTAATGCCTAAGGGTTTTTTAGCCTTACTCATGAGTCCACCTCTTTATTTTTGTCAGCTCAGCGCAGCCGGGTTCGTCGATATAATTAATGCGGAGCATCTCCCCGGACGCCACTGTTTCAAGGAGATGCTCCGCTTCTACGCTTCGATTCGCCCGAAGCCGCAGGCCTTGGCCGGTGATAAAGGTTCAGGGGCTAAAAACGGGTCGCGCCACGGCAGCTACTGATTGCGAACTCTACCAACTTGTCCGGACAGCTGACGCGATAATCGCCGTCAAAACCCATGGCCTGCGAT
>JAUXIR010000336.1 GCA_030620915.1 Geopsychrobacter sp.
CTGAAGCCTACATGCTGGGGATCGATCTGGTTCTGCCTGATGTGAAGATGCTCGAGGAACGGGCCGGCGATATCGTCGGCCTGGTTTTGACCCATGCTCATGAAGATCACATCGGCGCGATCCCCTTCCTCTGGCACCAGCTCGGCTGCCCCAGGATCTACGGGACTAAGCTGACCCTTGGCCTGTTGCATAACAAACTCAAGGAACATCATCTTGAGTCCGCGGTTGAACTCGAAACCGTCGTGCCGCGCCAAGCGGTCGAGCTTGCCCCCTTTACGGTTGAACCCTTTCGCGCCGCCCATTCGATCGTCGATGGCGTCGGCTACGCGATTAAAACCCCGGCGGGAACGGTGGTGCATACCGGTGATTTCAAGATTGATCAGACCCCGGTCGATGGAGAGAAGACCGACTTGGCGCGGCTGGCCGAATTGGGTGAAGAGGGGGTTTTGCTGTTGCTGGCCGATTCGACCAATGTCGAGAATGGCGGCTATACCCTTTCGGAAACCACGGTCGGCAAGGCCTTTGCCGAGATCTTTCCGACCTGCCGTAGGCGGATTTTTGTTTCGACCTTCTCTTCCAATATCCACCGCATCCAGCAGGTGATCGATGCCGCAGTCGCCAGCAAGCGTAAGATTCTGGTCAACGGGCGCAGCATGGTGTCGAATATCGCCATCGCGCGCCAGCTTGGTTACCTGCGGGCGAATGATGAACAGTTTATCGACCTGCGCGATCTGCGCGAGCTGCCACCGGAAAAGGTACTGATTCTCACCACCGGCAGTCAGGGCGAGCCGCTCAGTTCGCTGATGCGGATCGCGCTGGGGGATCATAAGCAGATCGAGCTCGAAGAGGGGGACAGCGTTATCCTCTCCTCCAAGTTTATTCCCGGCAACGAAAAGGCGATCTCCGACCTGATCAACAAGCTTTACCGCCGCGGGGCCGAGGTCTTTTACGAAAAAACCAGTGAAATTCATGTCTCCGGACATGCCAGTCGTGAAGAATTGAAGTTGGTCCACAACCTGGTGCGGCCGCGTTATTTCGTGCCGATCCATGGCGAATATCGGCATCTGGTCAAACATCGTCAGCTGGCGATCGAACTGGGGATGGCGCCACAGCAGACCAGGGTCCTCGAAAATGGCCAGTCGCTGTCGATCAGCGCGGCCGGGCTTGAACTGGGTGAACCGTTCGAAAAGGGCCGGGTTTTCGTCGATGGCAAAGGGGTCGGTGATGTCGGGAAGATGGAGCTGCGCGATCGTCGGCACCTGGCCAACCACGGTTTGGTGATCGCCATGCTGGCGATTAACCAGAGTACCGGTGAAGTCGTCTACGGCCCTGAATTGTTTACCCGCGGCTTTATCCCCGAGGAGGAACAGCTCAGTGAGCAGCTACTCGAAGAGGCTCGCCAGCAATTGCGGGATCTGCTGACAGAACAGAGCCTGGCGGCCGTTACCGATTGGGAAGAGTTACGCGTCAGCGTGCGCAAGACCCTGCGCCGTCTGTTTAATCGTAACCTTGCACGGCGGCCCTTGATCCTGCCGCTGGTGCTTGAGCTCTAGCGATAGGGCATCATATGTTTTCGTTTCTGCCAGCAGGTTGATGAACAGGGATAATCGATGAATAAGCAAGCTCCCGAAATTCCGACTGAGAGTCGTATGCGTAAGGAGATCCTGGGCCTGATCTGGTTGGCCACGGGTCTGTTCCTGCTGCTCTGTCTCGGCTCCTACAGCAATACCGATCCCTCTTTCAATATCAGCCTGCACCCGACCAATATTCAGAATTTTGGTGGGGTATTCGGCGATCATCTGGCCGATCTGCTCTTCCAGAGCTTCGGCCTGACGGCGTTGCTCTTTCCCCTGGCCTGTTTGAATTTGGCCTGGCGCTGGCTTAAGTTTCGCGAGGTGCATCTGCACTGGCAACGCGCCGGAGCCTTCCTGCTCTTGCAGGTTTCATTGGCCGGTCTGTTGGCGCTCAGGCTGCAGCATGTCGAGTTGTTCGGCAGCCGGATCGGTGAGGCCGGCGGGGCCATCGGGCGGGTACTGGTACGACTCTTGTCGAGCTATCTCAATTTGAGTGGTGCCGCAGTGGTCCTGATCGTCTTCTTTCTGGTCTCGCTGATTATCTCGACCCGCTTCAGCCTAGTCCTCTTTATCGATGGCATGCTTGAGCGGTTCGGCCGACGCCTCGAAATACGCCGCGAAAACCGTCTGGCCCGCACCGAAAAAGCGAGAAAACGTGAGCCGGAAATCCGTACCGCAGTGCTTCTGCCCCCGGAACCCAAGTCCCTGCCTGCTCCGCGTAAAAGCGGGAAGGCGTCCAGGAAAAAAACTTCCACCGAGGATAACCAGGTCGCATTCTCCTTCCTCGAAGCCGATGGCACCTACCATCAGCCCCCGGTCTCACTGCTCGATCATGATGGTGAACTCGCTCCGCCGGTCGATCGCGATAGCCTGACGATGGCGGCCAAGATGCTGGAGCAAAAATTACTCGATTTTGGTGTTGAGGGCGAAATTGTCGAGGTCAAGCCGGGCCCGGTCGTCACCATGTATGAATTTGCCCCGGCCGCCGGAATCAAGGTCAATAAGATTGCCAATCTGCAAGATGATCTGGCGATGGCGATGCAGGCGGTTTCGATCCGTATCGTCGCGCCGATCCCCGGTCGCGGCGTGGTCGGCATCGAAATTCCCAATAAGCAACGCCAGACCGTCTACCTGAAAGAGATTATCGAGTCGGGGGACTTTCAGCGCACCGGCGGCAAGTTGCCGATGGCGCTCGGGGTGGATATCTTTGGTCAGACCGTGGTCTCCGATCTGGCCAAGATGCCGCACCTGCTGGTGGCCGGCTCGACCGGCAGCGGCAAGTCGGTA